>NZ_LKGQ01000018.1:0-98157 GCF_001401785.1 Pseudoalteromonas sp. P1-16-1b
AGGGGCGATTTACTCTTTGTTGCTCGGTTTTTACTTAGCCCACTAGGTTACAAACCTCGCGCCGCGATTAAACCGCCCCTAGTTTGAACAAATTTTAATCCGCAAAGGTCAACAGACCCTAATGGCAGCAGTAATATTTTTTGGAATTAAAAATGACCAGTGATAATCAAGCTATAAATAAGCGTAAAAAGAATAATCCGCTTATCGAAATCGTATTTAATATCATCATACCTTCAGTCATTTTAATGAAATTTTCAGGGCCTGAATATTTAGGCAGCGTGATTGGCTTAATTGTGGCGCTTATATTCCCTATTAGTTACGGTATTTATGATTTTATAAAAGCGGGCTCATTAAATTTTATTTCACTTTTGGGCTTTTTAAGTACTTTGCTTACCGGTGGTATTGCGCTGTTTGAGCTTAATGTTGAGTGGTTAGCAATTAAAGAAGCGGCTATACCAGCAATCATTGGTTTTACCGTGCTGATGTCGGGCTTTTTTGGTAAACCCTTGCTAGCCAAGCTCTTATTAAACTCACTTTTATTTAAGTTAGACACTATTTACGATGCCCTTGATGAGCGCGGCAATACGCAAAGTTTTAAACGAAAGATTACAAATGCTAATTACTTATTAGCGCTGACCTTTGTGTTTTCATCAACGATGAATTACCTCTTAGCTAAATGGATTGTTACTAGCCCAGCAGGTAGCGTGGAATTTAACGAGCAACTTGGTGAAATGACGCTATTGAGTTATCCAGTGATCGCGATTCCATCTATGATAATGCTGATTGGAATTTTTATTTATGTGATTAAAGTGCTGACCAAGCTGACCGGTATGAAGTTTGAAGAAATGGTTAATGCCGAGTAGATATAACGCATAAAAAAACCGTTGTTTAGCAACGGTTTTTTTTACTATCAATATTTACTTGTAGTGAGAGTAAAGTTGGTAATTAGTTCTGTGGTACGGAATAAGTTTATAGTTTGGTTGTAAAAAAGTGACTAAGTCGGTGAGTTCAGATACGGTCATGGTATCGTTAAATACCGTCATTTTTGAGCTGCCATCTTCATTTCTGGCGTCGGGTCTATAAGGCCTAGAAAACCGATGTGAGGGGTTTATCACTGACGTGACCAGCTCAGCATAAGTAATTATTTTGGTTTTATTACCTCCTAGCTTAATAGAAATATCGTCATGTTTTGTTACGCTGCTATCTTCAACGCCTGCAAGGGTGTGACATGCCAAGCACTTATATTTTAAAAACACGGCTTTACCTTGTTCTGCATTCCCCTCTGGCAAGCTAAAACCTCGTGGAGAATCAACTCCTTTATCACAGCCTGTGAGTGCAATTAAACACACGATTAGTAGAGTGTATTTCATTAGAGCTCCTGTATTCTCAAATTAATTTTACGCATTACTAACGCAAACTCATTTGCGTCAACAAATGCTTCTTTTAAGAAATAGCCTAATTTGAGTGTAGTCAAAGAGTGGCGAATAGCCTAATTGTTGTGCATATATGCTCAAGGAGAATAACTAAAGAGTTGAATGATAATTAATGATGGAATGAAACATCACAAGCATGAAAAAGCCCAGCAACTTGCTGGGCTTCGTAAACTAAACGTTTATCTTAAATATTAACTGTTCAATTGACCCGTAGATGATTCTATATGGGCACGAACAAACCACTGGTATTGCTCAAGCTCTGCAAGTTGCGCAATGATCATATCTTCAGATACCGGATCAAGATCACCGAGTGACTCAATAGCTTTACGGTGATCACCGTTAACGCCGTTATATACTTTATCTAAGGCGGCTAGGTGTTCAGTTACTAAACCTTTGCCGATAGCGTAATCTTCCCATGAACGACGATCGACAATTGATTTTGGTGTACCAACAGGCACGCCGCCTAAAGTGGCGATACGTTCTGCTATGGTGTCGGTCATTTCACGCACGGTTTCAACTTGTGGGTCTAGCATTTCATGTACGCCAATAAAGTTTGGACCTACTACATTCCAATGAATATGTTTTAAAGTTAGCTGTAAATCAATTAGCGCTACCATGCGATCTTCTAGAACAGATATTGCTTTATTTGCTGATTCGTTTTCTACACCGGGAGCGGTAAATTCAGCGACTTTGTTTGCATTATTACTGTTACTCATTATTCCTCCTGCTATTTTAAAATAGTGTTCGCTTTACTCAAGTGAGTGTTTTAATTGCGATAACGAACACGTCTTGTACTAATAGAAGCAATGGGCATGCCGATAGATTATTTAATTTAAGTAATTGAAATTTAAAAGTTTAATTTTTATTTAATAAAGTTTTAAGGAGTGTTTAGCTCAAAGGCTATGAAAAATATGCACTTTTTTGTAAATTCTGCAAAATCGAAGTGCTAAAAATTGTTAGCAAATAGCTTGCTCTTTATAGTTGTTCTAATGGAGGTATTATCATTGTTGATTAATGATCTGTTACATATACTCAACCCAAAGATCTATTAAAGGAGAAGTGTATGCTGAGGTTTTTTTCTATCGAGCAAGGAGTGATCAAAGAGTTAGAGCCGTTGCCCGATACTCCTGTTGAAGTATCCATAAGGAATGCACATTGGATTGATACTATTAATCCAACATCGCAGGAGCAAAATGCGCTTGCAAAAACGCTCAATATAACCTTTCCTGATTCGGTCGATGTAGAAGAGATTGAAACGTCGTCAAGGTGCTTTATCGATAGCGAAGGTTTGCATGTACATGCATTGTTTATGTCACCTAACGAAGGACGGTTCAATACTGTGACTGTAGCTTGTTTGTTGCAAAACAATTACTTACTATTCGTGATGAAGAACTGGCTGACTTTAGACTATTGCGCTTAAGAGCGCGCAAAGGTCAGGTAGCATGTGATACGGCAAAACAGTTATTAATTACTTTATTTGATCAAAAAGTTGAAAACCATGCTGATATGCTTGAAGACATGCATCATCAATTAGAGAAGCTTAGCGCATATGTACTTGAAGAAGATAACTCAGACCTAGAAGAAGCGGTTGGTCGCATAGCTCGTTTAGAAGATGCTAATGGTAAAGTGCGTTTATGTTTAATGGATACTCGACGCAATATTTCGTTTTTAATACGTCGTTTAGGCGCGCAAAATGATGAGCGCGAGTCACTTCGAGAAATCGTACTTGATATAGAAACCTTAATGTCACACTGTACCTTTCTGTTTGATAAAATAAACTTTTTGATGGATTCAACGCAGGGCTTTATTAATATTGAACAAAATCAAATTATCAAAACTTTCTCTATTGCTTCAGTGGTTTTCTTACCGCCTACAGTAGTGGCTAGTGTGTATGGCATGAATTTTAATATAATGCCAGAGTTACATTGGGAATGGGGTTATCCATTTGCAATTGGCATTATGTTGCTGTCGGGCTTCGCCCCTTATTTATTTTTTAAACATAAAGGGTGGTTGTAATACTTTAATGTTGCAAACTGAGCGCTCAAATCATTAACCGGGATACTGATGTGCTTTTAATACTTCAAGCGGAATAATGTCGAGCGCTTTTTGGTTTGTCGCTTCAAGTACCACTGGAGGAGCAACGTTCGCAGCAATGGCTTGATACCAACGAATCGCACATAAGCACCACTTATCGCCAGCTTTTAAACCAGCAAAATCATACAAAGGATTAGGGCTAATTAAATCGTTGCCTTGCGCCTTGGAAAACTGCAAAAATTCGTCGGTCATAATGGCGCATACACTATGATTGCCAAAGTCTGAATCTGGTACATAACAAAATCCCTCACGGGTATAGCCACCGTTGCCACAGCAAAGTTGTAAGCGAGTTCCTAGTACATTTAATTGATTAGCCATATGAAAACTTACCTTGTAATAACCATTAAAAGCAGGGTGTTTACCATAACAGGCTGCTAGTGACTTAGCTATCTATGCTGTTAATTTTATATATCTGTTAAGTGAGTAAAAACTGCATTTGGCAAAGCTAAATACAGTTTTCATTAAAGAAGAATATTTACGAGAGCAGTGCTGCAGCTAAACGTACAAAATCAGAAGACGTTAAAATACCTACTAGCTGACCTTGCTCGCTAACAACGGGCATGCAACCGTGGCGATTATCTACAAAAAATTTAACGACATCTGATAGCGGCTGCTCTGGGGTTACACTAATAAAATCACTCACCATAATATCTTCTACTTTTGTGAGTTTTTCTTTGCGTTGTAATGCATTAGCACCAAACGTTGCCATGATACCCATGACTTTGGCGACCATTATTTTTTGTGTGAGCATACCGACAAATGCGCCGTCTTCGTCAATAACAGGAATATGGCGAACGTTTTTTTCTTTCATTAAATTATGTGCGTCATGCAAAGTGCTTTTTACGTTCACTGAAAATGGGTTCGGTGTCATTAAGTCTGTAACGTTTTGACTCATGTTTATTCCTTTATATTATCTGTGGTGTATCAGCTTATATTAGCGCTATTTTTAAGCTTTGCACCTTATTCAGATCAAGGTTTTTACGGATTTTATAAACAGAAGGATAACTGGAAGCACTTAATTAAATGCCCAAAAACATTTAATTAAGTGCTTAAAACTACTGGTAAGTGTTATTCATAACCACGTGGTGTTTTAGTTTTGATAACTGCAATGTATCCATGCCAGCTAGCGTAACTAAGTAGCGGCATAATAATAATAAATCCAGCGGCACCTGCAGCAAAGCCCAGCGCTACCAGTACAAATATACAAATTGACCACACTACCATAGCTGCAAAGTTTTCTTTAACTGCGTGGATTGAAGAAACGACTGCGGTCATAATATCAACGCGTCTTTCCATCATAATTTGCGGCGTAAATGCAGAAATTGAAAACACACTGACCAGCAAAATCCCACCGATAATGCTGCCTATAGTTAAAAACGCAGAAAGTTCTTCAAAGGTGGGGTTTACATGGTTTGGGTATAACGCATGCACAATTGCAGCTAGGCGCATCCAAATAATCATAATTACCATGAGTAATACCGCAAAACCCCATTCACCTACAGGGTTACGAAACATTGATTTTAATGAATGGCTTAATGTAGGTTTGTGGCCTTTTTCAAGTTCCCAGGCTACATCGTATAAGCCAACGGCGAATACCGGACCGATTAAAGCAAAAGCAACGGTTGCAGGTAAAATAGCTAAGTGGCTGTCGGTAAGTACAACAGAGTAAACAATCGCTACCGGAATAAGCGTGAAGATTAAACCGTAAATTAAACTCAACATGGGCGCGCGCGCCATATCTTTAAACGCTAACGAAAGCCAGTGAAAAGCGGCAAATGTATTTACTTTGTTGCACTCTAAACAACGTGCGAATTTAGTGTCTTTGTCTATTGTGTTTGTAGTTGGCATAAAGATGCTCCTTTTTTAGTCACCTTTTAGGTTTAGAACATAGATGTTTTATTTACAACTCATAAACAACTTATACGATTGATTTAGTCGCATTGTTCATTTGTTAGTCATTTTTGTTGGGTTAGCTATTTTGTTTATTTAAATATATGTTTGAGCATGTACTTAAAAAGTGGGTTCGTATTTCTTTTCCACAGTGGTAATCTAAGCCCTGAAGCTAATTTTAAGAGACCGTAATGAAGGAAAATAAACAACAATTTCAGGGAGCTTTACTGGGTAGTAAACGGTTTTTACCTCTGTTTGTGACGCAGTTTTTCTCTGCTTTAAATGACAATGTTTATAAGCAATCAATCCTACTTATTTTAATTTTTCAGGCTGCTACGGTAGCTGATGGTGCCTTTTATTCTAATCTGGCGGCAGGATTATTTATTTTACCGTTTTTTCTATTTTCAGGCATGGCTGGGCAAATTGCAGAAAAGTTGGAAAAATCAAAACTAATCAGCATCGTAAAGTTTTGCGAAATACCTATTATGCTGGTGGGCGTAGTATCGATTTTAACCGAGCAGGTTTGGTTAATGTTAGGTACTGTATTTTTAATGGGTTTACAAAGCACTTTTTTTGGACCGCTTAAGTACTCTATTTTACCGCAGCATGTGGCCCCAAATGAATTAACTAAAGCGAATGGACTGGTGGAGTCGGGTACTTTTGTAGCAATTTTATTGGGCACGGTATTTGGCACCTATTATATAACCCAATCAGCGGGCCCTATTTATATCAGTATCGCAATAGTAAGCCTTGCAGTTATTGGCTTTTTAAGCAGTCGATTTATTCCTAAAAGTGCAGCCAATGATGCTAATTTAAAAGTATCGATTAACCCTGTTACTTCAACCAAAAGTGTTTTTAATGCGCTTAACGCACAAACCGAGTCGGTGGGTAAGTCAGTATTAGGGATCAGCTGGTTTTGGCTTATTGGTGCGGTGATACTAACGGCGCTCCCTAACTACGTAAAACATGTAATGGGAGGCGATGAGTTGGTGGTGACGGCTGCTTTAGTGGTGTTTTCGTTGAGTATTGCATTAGGATCTTTATTGTGTGAAAAGCTATCGCGCTCACGTATTGAGTTGGGTATTGTGCCTTTTGGTGCACTGTTAATTACCTTATTTTTATATTTATTAAGTCAAGAACCTGGCATTGAATCTTACCGTTTAGTTAGTGAGTTGCAGCTTACTCTTGAGCAAGTAATTAATACTGGCGATATGCTATGGCATTTTGTTTGGATGGCAGGAATTGGTATTGCCGCAGGGTTTTATACGGTACCTTTGTATGCACTCATTCAGCAGCGTACTCACCCCGATAGCCGTTCACGAGTAATTGCAGCTAACAATGTATTAAACGCATTGTTTATGGTTGGCAGCGCCGTTTTAAGTATTGTTACTTTAACGCTATTACACTGGGATATTTCACAATTACTGTTGTTATTAGCAGGGCTTAATTTACTAATATCGCTGTACATATACACCAAAGTACCGGAGTTTTTCTTACGTTTTATTATCTATATTTTAGCGATTTGTATGTATCGTGTGCGCACTAAAGGCCAGCTCAATATTCCCGATGAAGGAGCTGCGGTGGTGGTAAGTAATCATGTTAGCTTTGTTGATTGGATGTTTATTTTAGCGGCGTCACCTAGGCCAATTCGATTTGTTGTATTTGCACCTATTTATTATTCACCTGCACTTAATTGGTTGTTTAAAATGGCCAAAGCTATCCCAATTGATAGTCAAAAATCAAATCCTAAGGCGTTTAATAAAGCTTTTGATGACATTGCGCAAGCACTGGAACGTGGTGAGCTGGTGGGTATTTTTCCTGAAGGAAAGCTCAGCGGTGATGGCGAAGTTGATGTGTTTCGCCGTGGTATTGAAAAAATAATTCAGCGCACGCCTGTGCCTGTTATCCCAGTTCATTTAGATGGATTATGGGGCAGTATGTTTAGTCGAAAAACTAAATGGCGACTACCTAGACCCAAATGGTCGTTGGTAAGCGTAGCGATTGGTGAGCCGGTAGCGTCTGAAAATGTAAGTGCCGATGACTTACGTGATCGAGTACTTGCTTTAAAGTAGCTTAGTAATAAAAAAGCGCTGCAATTAATTGCAGCGCTGTGGTTGTGTTACTTAATGGTTATTAACGGTCTAAATTCATTACTTTAGTCCATGCTTTAACAAAGTCTTCTACAAACTTTTGTTTTGATGTATCAAAAGCATACACCTCAGCAACTGCACGTAGTTCTGAATTTGAACCAAAAATCAGATCAACCGAAGTGGCGGTGTACTTTTGCTCACCTGATTGACGATCAAAGCCTTGATAAATGCCAGCATCAGACGATTTTTTCCATACCGTCGACATATCTAATAAGTTAACGAAGAAATCGTTATTTAGTGTACCTGGCTTATCAGTAAATACGCCGTAGTCAGTGCCTTTGTAGTTTGCATCAAGTGAGCGTAAGCCACCGACTAATACAGTCATTTCAGGAACTGTTAGGTCAAGCTGATCCGCTTTATCAATCAGCATTTCAGTTGGTGATTTATAGCTTTTCTCTGCATCAAAGTAGTTTCTAAAACCATCGGCAGGCAACTCTAATAAGCTAAATGCATTAACGTCAGTTTGTGCTTGTGTAGCATCGCCACGGCCAGCATTAAACGGCACGTCTACTGAGTAGCCTGCATCTTTGGCTGCTTTTTCAATCGCTGCATTACCACCAAGCACAATTAAATCAGCAAGCGATACATGGCTTTTGCTAAATAAGCTGTCGTTAAAGTCAGCTTGAATTGCTTTTAATACTTTGAGTACTTTTGCGGTTTCTGCTGGATTATTTACTGCCCAATCTTTTTGTGGTGCTAGCGCAATACGTGCGCCATTGGCTCCGCCGCGCATATCTGAATCACGGTAACTGGCAGCCGATGCCCATGCTACACGTACTAACTCAGGTACACTTAGGTTCGAGTCTAAAATAGCCGTTTTAAGCTCTTTTACTGCACCAGCATCAATGTTTGATTTAGTCTCTGCTGAAATAGGGTCTTGCCAAATTAAGTCTTCTTTTGGTACTTCTTTACCTAAAAAGTTACGTGGTGGTCCCATATCTCGGTGAGTTAATTTGTACCAGGCTTTAGCAAAGGCTAGTTGATACTCTTTAGGGTCATTTAAAAAGCGTTCAGCAATTTTGCGATATTCAGGATCAAATTTTAACGCTAAATCGGCAGTGGTCATTACCGGTGGGTTAAATTTACCTTTAACGTGCGCATCAGGTACTGACTTATGTAATGATTCATCTGTTGGGATCCACTGAATAGCGCCAGCAGGACTGCGAGTTTGTTTCCACTCAAAGTTAAGTAGGTTGCTTAAGTATAATGATGACCAGCGAGTAGGTGCTTGTGTCCACGCGCCTTCTAAACCACTAGATACGGTATCTTCAGAGTGACCTTTACCACATTTGTTTTTCCAGCCTAAACCTTGCTCTTCAATACCTGCTGCTGCAGGCTCTGCACCTACACAGTCTTTAGGTTTGTGCGCACCATGCATTTTACCAAAAGTGTGACCACCGGCGATAAGTGCTAGGGTTTCTTCATCGTTCATCGCCATGCGAGAAAACGCAACACGAATATTTTTAGCTGAGCCAATAGGATCAGGAACCCCTTTTGGCCCTTCAGGGTTTACGTAAATTAAACCCATGTGAGTTGCACCTAACGGACGTTCTAGTTTGCCGCTGGCATCTTCACGGTCGCTGGCAAGCATTTCTACTTCAGGACCCCAGTAAACCATGTCTGGTTCCCAATCGTCAGTACGGCCACCAGCAAAACCATAGGTTTCAAATCCCATGTTTTCTAAGGCAACGTTACCTGCTAATACGATTAAGTCTGACCATGAAAGGGCTTCACCGTATTTTTGTTTAATTGGCCAAAGTAAACGGCGCGCTTTATCCAAGCTTACGTTATCTGGCCAGCTATTAAGCGGTTCAAAACGTTGTTGACCACCGCCAGCGCCACCACGGCCATCAAGCGTACGATAGGTACCTGCACTGTGCCAAGTCATACGAATAAAAAATGGGCCATAGTTACCAAAATCTGCCGGCCACCAATCTTGAGATTGGGTTAGCAGAGCGTCTATATCACTTTTTACAGTGTCTAAATCTAGGCTGTTAAATGCCTCTGCATAATTAAAGTCACTACCGTAAGGGTTTGAACGTAGATCATGATCGCGAAGAGGAGATAGGTTAAGTTGATCTGGCCACCAAAATTGGTTGGTTCTGGTTGCACCCATTTTTGCCTCACCCATGCCTACAGCACCTTGTGGCTTAGACATTTGTGGTTTTTCTTGACTAAAAGCAGAGCCAGACATAAGTGCCATACTTATAAATCCAACAAGCGCTTTTTTTGTAAATGATCGGTTTTTCATTGTCAGCTTCCTTAAAGTTAACGAATTTCGTTATATACAAAGCGTATTAAAAATAGGGTCTACTCATTTAAAAGCAGTAGGCTAAAACTTCATTCAAGTTGTTTTTAAACGAACCTGAATGCACTAAGCAGTGCGAATAGTATAGTAAGGAGGCTAAAAACCGTGTGTGAAATAAAGCGATTGATACAATCTATAAAAATGATTTATTAAAGTTAAATGATTAAATAAACAAATCATTAAAGAGCTTTGAAAGAGGGGCAGACATAAAAAAGCCCAGCGTAGGCTGGGCTATTAGATTAAAGTGAGTGCTATTGAGTTTTCATTAATTTACTGGTGATCACACCTGAGGTCATGGAGCCCGACACGTTGAGTGCAGTGCGCGCCATATCTATTAATGGTTCAATAGAAATAAGTAAAGCCACTACCTCTATAGGTAGTCCCATGGTCGGTAATACAACCAACGCTGCGAAGGTAGCACCACCGCCAACACCTGCAATACCAAACGAACTAATAACCACAATACCAATTAGCGGTAAAATAAACTCAAATGTAAGTGGGTCAATCCCCACACTTGGCGCAACCATCATCGCAAGCATAGCAGGGTAAATACCAGCACAACCGTTTTGACCTATAGTGGCACCAAAAGAAGCCGATAAATTAGCGATTGCAGGTGGCACTTTTAACTGGTTAATTTGCACATCAACATTCATAGGAATAGATGCCGCTGAGCTACGTGAGCTAAAAGCAAAGGTAAGCACAGGCCAAATTTTTTCAAAGTAACTTTTTGGATTAACGCCCACTAAGCTAAGCAATAAACCATGCACAACAAACATTAGTAAAATAGCCACGTAAGAAGCCACAATAAAGGCGAGTAAATTTAAAATATCGCTACTGCTTGAGTTTGCCACAACGCTTGCCATTAGGCCCGCAACACCATAAGGCGTTAATGCAATTACCATGCGAACTAAGCTCATTACTGTCGCTTGTAGGGCGTTTACACCGTTACGAATTGGGCTAGCAAGTTCTGTTTTTTCAAGCATTACTTTACGTGCAGCTATACCAACAAGTACACCAAATATAACCGTGGCAATAATAGAGGTTGAACGTTGATTACTTAAATCCGCAAATGGGTTTTCAGGGATAAAGCTCAGTAGCATTTGCGGCACACTTAAGTCGGCTACATTCGCGGCTTTGCTTTGTAGGGTGTCCATTCGAGCGGCTTCACGAGTACCCGAAACAAGCCCTTCAATGCTCAAGTCAAATCCATACGTTACAGCAATACCAATTAGCGCAGCAATTGCGGTGGTAAACAGTAAAACAGAGATACTAATAAAGGATATTTTTCCTAGCGAGCCTTGGTTCTCAAGCTTAACCACAGCGGCAATCATAAAGACCAATACCAATGGCATAATGATCATTTTTAGTAACCCGACATAGCCTTTACCTACTATGCTTACCCAGCTGAGTATTTCTTTAATGGTTTCTGGGGAGTGGGCAAACAAAAACTGTAGGGCTAAACCAAAGGCGCTACCAAGCACTAAACCAAATAAAACGGTACGAGATAAAGAGCTGCTTTTTTGCGAAACAAGATAGATGGCGAACAGCAAACCGACAAATAATGCCAACATTAATAATACAGCAAGCGACATGGTACCCTCTTTTATAGCTGTGAATTAGCGCGGCACTTTAACGCTTTGTAAGACGTTAACAAAATACGCTTTCGCTATGGGATAGAATTAAAATGAATATAGTAATAATATTAAAGTATAACGAATGAGCACATTATTGAAAAAATCAGCCCATATGATTGTATTTCCTTCAAATTATGGGACTTACTATAGATCGTAAGCCTTGTTTAAAGCGTAAGTCTGATACGAATTAATTGGTCAACGTGTTCACTTTAGTTTTATTTAAAGATAGGGAGTAAAGGTATGTTAAAGGCAATAATGGCGCTGGTGATGGTTTTAGTGGTTAGCGGGTGTTCAACCCAATATCCAAACCAAGCATTACTGGGTAAGCAATTTCCCACCGTTAGCGGAGAAAGCTTAGAGCAACAGTCATTCACCATTCCTGATGATTTTAATAACCCAAATACGTTGTTATTAATTGGATATAAACAAGATAGCCAGTTTGATATTGATCGTTGGCTTATTGGTTTAGATATGAGTGCAGTTGATGTGACTGCCTATGAGTTGCCAACCATTCAGGGTATGCTTCCTCGTATGTTTAGTACCTTAATTGATAGCGGTATGCGCAAAGGGATCCCAAAAGAGTTGTGGGGTGGGGTGATCACAATTTACGAAGATGGCGATAAAGTTCAGGCATTTACTGGCAACGAAAATCCTAATAACAGCCGTGTGATACTGCTTGATGAGAGTGGCAAAATTATTTACTTTTACGACCGTGGTTTTTCTGTATCAGCATTAAATAATTTAAAAGCGGTTTTGGAAAAGCAATAAGTTGTAGTTAAATTTAGTTGCCTTTGGGCACGCTATTATTAAGTTAGCGTGCCACGTTAAATGCATTACTCGCTTACGTTATTTCTGCCTTTCTTTTTAGCTCTATAAAGGGCTAAATCGGCATTTTTCAATGCCTCATCAAAGCTTTGTTTTGCCGCTCTTTGCGCTACACCTATAGAAACCGTCACGTTTACCGTTTTGTTGTCACTTGGCTGTTTACCTTTACGAGATTTCTTATCGGTTCGTTTTGGGTTTCTGATCACCATGTCGTAGGTGGCAATATTTTCGCGCAGTGTTTCTAGTTCAGGGATTGACTGCTCGGCTGTTTTACGCGGGAACACCACCGTAAACTCTTCTCCGCCATAGCGGTAAATTTTTCCACCCCCTTTAACGCCAGCCATTTTAGCCGCCACTAGCTTTAACACTTGGTCGCCAATATCGTGGCCATAGGTATCGTTGAATTTTTTAAAGTGGTCAATGTCGAGCATAGCAACGGTGTATTTTCGCCCTAATGATAAAGCAAGCTGATTAAGTGCTCGTCGCGTTGGTAAGCTGGTTAAATCGTCTCTATAGGCTAAATAATAAGAGTCTGTACTTACTGCCAATAAATACAAAGAGGCCATAAGCACGGCTATTACAGACCAAGGAAAATCAATAATGTGTTGCTGATTAAGGCACCACACAATAAAAGTAATTAATAAGGCGGTTTGAGTCAGGTTATGGGCTCTTAAGCTTTGCCAAATAAGCAAGCCGCCAATTATTGAAAGCGGTAAAACAATGGGTAAATAAGGAAGCAGCTGAGTATAAAAAGAAGATTGTATTGTTAGTTCTTGCAAGTGTTGGCTCAGTGCTAACCAAGCAAATGCAGCACCACCACAGACAATAACGAGTAAACTGCGAGTTACTGTGTGTATTGATAAGAGCGCTCTATCTTTTATAACTGCTAATAGCATTAATAAACTTGTAGCGCATAATAAGGTCCAGTCAGGTTGCGCTTTGAGCCAGTCAGACCAAGGTAAAGCGTAGTCTAATGAAGATAAATAAAGCACCCAAAATGCGCAAAGTAATGCAACTCGACTTCGATTAAACTGAGTAGCAAATACAGCAGTAATAACCAGTAATGGATAAACAAGATTATTAACAAGAGAGAGCTTACTTTGCCATTGAGCTTGAAACTGAACTAATAATAAAAATAAGCCACATAGACCTAAAAGGCTCAAAGAAGTTGATTTAACTCCTGCTAATTTTAACAACCTATGCTCCAAAGACCGATGTCTAAAAAATAAAGGCTTATTGTATTCATATTGAAAAATATTACTACTTTAATGCTTGTTAATTATTTAAAAACAATACTTTAAAACTAATTTTGGCGGCTTTTATCGACACTTTTTAGCCAAATGTATGACATTTTAGCAAATGTAAATATAGTAAGTTAATTAAACCTATTACCCAGAGTTCAGGTTATTTAATTAGTTGGCGAATATCGCTTCCTGTTGGTGCTTCATGGGCACGTAACGAAAAGGCGGGTAAAACCGCTAATATATGATCAAATATATCTGACTGAATATTTTCATATTCACCCCAATTAGTGGTATTGGTGAATGCATAAATCTCAATGGGTAAACCTTGGGTTGTTGGCGCTAATTGCCTTACCATTAAGGTCATACCTTGATGAATATGTGGGTGCTGTTTTAATAGCGCGACCAAATAGTGGCGAAATGTACCCACATTAGTGAGCCTGCGGCCATTTAAAGTGCAGCTCATATCTACTTTTTTAGTGGTGTTTTGCTCCTCAATAACCAATAGCGTACTTTCAAGGTACTCACTTAGTAAGTCGGCTTTTTTAAGGGCAACAACTGCGGCTTCGTCTAAAAAGTGCACACTACTCATTTCTAGGTGAATGCTGCGTTTTATCCGGCGTCCACCAGAGTCTGACATACCGCGCCAATTTTTAAATGAGTCAGAGATCAAGGCATAAGTAGGAATGGTGGTAATGGTTTTATCCCAATTTCTTACTTTAACCGTGGTTAACGCAATATCAATAACATCACCGTCGGCACCGTACTTAGGCATTTCTAACCAGTCACCTACCGCCAGCATATTATTGGCAGAGAGCTGAATACCTGCTACTAATCCTAAAATAGCGTCTTTAAATACCAGTAATAACACCGCAGACAGAGCGCCTAAGCCGCTTAGTAAAATTAACGGTGATTTATTCATTAACAATGAAACGGCTAAAATGGCAGTTAATACACTGGCAATAAGCTTAATTGTTTGCAAAAAGCCGCGCAGCGGAAAGTGAGCGTTCAAGGGGCGCTTATCGGAAATTGCTTGAAATATATCCAGTAAAGAAAATAGCGAAAGTAAGGCAAATAAAATGATCCATTGATCGGTGATCATTTGAATCAAATACAAAAAAGTGGTGCCTTCGGGTACCCACAGTTGCGCCTGAATAACAACGACCGCTCCTTGTAAAACAAATGAGATATTACGAGCGAGTTTTTTTGCTGAATATAAGGGACTTTTGCTATCGGGTTGCGCAGCTTGTTCGCTAAAGCGGTTTTTAACTAAACGCTGAGAAACCAGCCTTAAAATGAGGTGTAATATTAATGCAAATAGCGCAATCCAAGCCAATACAATCAGGTCGTACCATAAAAATGGGCTTCCCGGAAAATAATCGCCAAACCATTGCAGTAAAAAATCTCGCAGCTGTGCGCGTGTTCCTGTCATTAATACTCCATAAGGACGCTATTATTAATTACTGATTGTTAGTTAAGCAGCTGCAATGTAAAAAGTCTATTTAAGACTTTTTACATTATGTAGTTACAGTTTACCATGCTCGAGTTGCTGGCTGAGTTCTTCAAAAATACTTGGATCATCTATGGTTGATGGAATTTGCAGTTCTTCACCATCAATTAACTGCCGCAGGTTTTTACGTAAAATTTTGCCAGAACGGGTTTTTGGTAATCGCTCTACACACATAATATTTTTAAGGCACGCAATAGCACCAATTTGATTACGCACGGTTTGCACCAATTGCTGTTCTACCTCTTTATGTGAGCCATTAAAATCATTTTTTAGCACCACCATCGCCATTGGGTTTTGCCCTTTTAACGCATCACTAATGCCAAATACTGCACATTCAGCCACAGCTGGGTGCGCGGCAACAATTTCTTCCATTTCACCGGTGGATAGACGGTGCCCTGCGACATTAATCACATCATCGGTGCGACCCATAATAAAGAGGTAGCCATCGTCATCAATATAACCGCCATCACCAGATAAATAGTAGCCCTCATATTCAGCCAAATAACCAGCCTTAAAACGAGCCGTATTTTGCCAAATTGTCGGTAAGCATCCCGGTGGTAAAGGTCGCTTTATAACAACCGCGCCTTGTTCATTCGGAGCACATTCATCCCCATTCATATCTAAAATTCTTACATCAAATCCAGGTGTTGCAACTGTTGAGCTTCCTGCTTTTGTTGGCAGGTGTTCAATGC
Organism: Pseudoalteromonas sp. P1-16-1b; assembly: GCF_001401785.1. GTDB lineage: Bacteria > Pseudomonadota > Gammaproteobacteria > Enterobacterales > Alteromonadaceae > Pseudoalteromonas > Pseudoalteromonas undina. Next base: position 15,778 of record NZ_LKGQ01000018.1, read on the forward strand.
CAACAGGGTTACACGCAATTGCCCAGCCCGTTTCTGTTTGCCACCAATGATCAAGCACCGGTAAACCTGTTTTTTCTTTGAGCCAATCGTAGGTAGGTGGGTCTAAACGCTCTCCGGCTAAAAATAATCGTTTCAGACTAGAAGTATCATACTTCTTAAATCCTTCGGCATTGGGGTCCTCTTTTTTAATCGCGCGAAACGCAGTGGGGGCACTAAATAAAGCATTCACTTTGTATTCTTCTACTACGCGCCAAAAAGCACAGGCATCGGGGGTTCTAACCGGTTTTCCTTCAAATAAAATAGTTGCGCACCGATACATAAGTGGCGCATACACAATATACGAATGACCCACTACCCAGCCAATATCAGAGGCGGCCCAAAATACGTCACCGGGTTTCATGCCGTAGACGGTTTTCATGCTGTAATGCATAGCAACCGCATGGCCGCCATTTTCACGCACCACACCTTTAGGTGTCCCTGTTGTGCCAGAGGTGTATAAAATATAAAGTGGATGATCGCCACTGACCGCAACGGGATCAACCGGTGTGGCTGTTTGCATTGCAACAGCCCAGTCAATATCACGTTCGGGCATAAGCGGTGCGGTGGCTTGCTCACGCTGATAAATAATACAGTGTTCAACTTTATAGCTAGCAGCTTCAACCGCGTTATCGAGTAATTCTTTGTACTCAATTACAGTATTAACTTCTACACCGCAGGAGGCACTGAGTACCAATTTGGGCTTGGCGTCATCAATCCGTACCGCTAATTCATGCGCTGCAAAACCGCCAAATACAACAGAATGAATAGCGCCAATTCGGGCACATGCCAACATACCAATTACGGCTTCGGGGATCATGGGCATATAAATCACTACGCGGTCGCCTTTAGTCACTCCTAAAGACTGCATTACCCCTGCAAATTTAGCGACCTCTTGCTGCAGTTGTAAATAGCTATAACTGCGTTTGCTATTGGTAACCGGTGAGTCATAAATTAACGCTGTTTCATTACCATGCCCAGCGATGACATGCTGATCTACGGCTAAAAAACAGCTGTTAAGTTGGCCGTCTGCATACCAGTGGTGCAGTCCTTGTTGATCTTGTGTATATGCTGTTTCTGGAGCCTTGTACCAAGGAAGGCGTTTACTTTGCGATAACCAAAACGCTGCCGGGTCTTGTTTAAATTCGTTGTAATGTTGTTTATATTCACCTGACATAAAGGCTCCTGAGTAAAATTTAATCTAACTAAACTAAGCGCTTTTTATCAGCAGTGATATTCGACTATGGTCGGTTAAATAGTAAGCGATGCTTTTAGTTTTTGGCCAACGTAATGATTGTATAGAACTAAAAAGTTCCAACTAATGTAAAATGTTTCAGTAATTAATGAAGAGTAAATGGATATAAGAATGAATCAAATGGTCAGAGTAGGCGTTGCAGTAATAGTAATGCATGATAATAAAATTTTACTCGGTGAACGGATAGGCGCACATGGCGCAAATACGTGGGCAACCCCTGGAGGGCATTTAGAATTTGGCGAAACGGTTGAGCAATGCGCTGTGCGTGAAGTAGTAGAAGAGACAGGGCTCAATGTCACTAATATTCGTAAACTCGATTTTACCAACGATATTTTTAGCGCAGAGAACAAACATTATATTACCTTATATGTGCAAGCAGACTATGAAGGTGGAGAGGTTATAAATAAAGAGCCTCACAAATGTTTACAGTGGCGTTGGTGCGATATTAATGACTTGCCCGCACCTTTGTTTATCTCATTAAAAAATTATCTAGCACAGAATACCTTGCCCGCTGAGTATTAAAGGTTTTTTGGCATAGGAAGTTGCCATTTATTTAAAATTTGCTGATATTCACCACTTTCCTTGATGGCATTTAACCTATCGCTAATAATTTTTGCTGTGTGTGAGTCAAGCTGATTACTGGCTGCAAAATGCAAAGAAGAGGGTAACTCATCTAAATGGATGCGTTTTGAAATTAAATTAGGGTCGAGCCCAGTACGTTTTAATTCGTTTTCAAGTGTGAGCGTATTAGTAACAACAAAGTCGATGCGATCTTTATATAGCATTTTCCAGAGTTGCTGGTAATAACTGACTAATACTAGGTTTTCATTTTCAGTAAAACCTTTGGCTTCTAAATAGGCCTGCGCAGAGTAGCCGCGGATCGTAGCTACTTTGTATTCTTTAGCGAAGTTTAAATGAATCACTTCATCTTTATGGCTGCGTAAGCTAACTAGGTATGCGTCTGCAAAGTAAACTTTACCCAACCACTTAAATTGATGATGCCTGTTTGGTGTTTTTAGCAGTGACAGCATAATGGCATTAGGATTGGCTCGTTGCTGTTGAAACATGCGCGCCATCGGCATTATTTCAAACTTTGCGGTTAAAGCGGTGCCTTTTAATACTGCTTTAGCTATATCGACCAGCGCGCCCTGTGTTTCACCTTGAGGGTTTTTAAAATGATAAGGCGGTAAATCTTCAGCGATAAAGGTAACAGGGGTGGCGTTGCAGAACGCACTATAAAAAATCAATACAAAAACAGTTAACATCATACGCAAAAGCATAAATAATTGTCTTTAAAGCAATATCATGAGGCTAGTGTAAATAAAATTAGTAAAAAGGTATATGGTAAGTGTGTTTTTTAAGTAAAGGGAATGTTTAATTATTGTTTTTTATGAATTGGCGAGGTGAACAATGATACCAGCGCTTAAAAGCACGATTAAAAGAGCTTTGATCGTTAAATCCCAGCATAAATGCGATTTTATTTAATGAATAGTGGGGAATATAAGTTAATAAACGTCGTTTTTGCTCTGCTTCAAGCAACGCGGCAAACGTGGTTTTTTCTTTTTTTAGATGGCGCTGTACTGTGCGTGGCGTCATATTTAAGGCCGCAGCTGTCCTAAGTAAAGAGCAATCTTGTAAGTCGTGTTTTGACATTAAAATATGATTAATTTTTTCTGATAATAACTGCTGACTTTTAAACTGGGATAGCTGTTGCTCTGACATTTGCTTAAGCATTGCGTTGATTTGGCTATTATCGGTTTTAAAGGGCAGGGTTAAGTAATTACTTGGAAACTCGATTTGATTAAAGCTAGCTCCAGTTTTTACTGGGCAATTAAACCAATTAGTTAATCTGTGTTGTTCGGTGTTTGAAAAGTGTGTTGAAAAATACACACAGCTAGGTGAAAGCTCAGGATTAAGTAGTTGGCGTACCACACTGACCCATGCGGTCATATTTCGTAAAACAGCCTGTGAACTACATTGTGGATCGGCTACCCAAGTTACTTTACACCGTGTTTTTTGTTGCTCAAACTTGGCGCGACCAATATTAGCCACAAGGCTGTCGTAATTAAGTAGTGCAGTAATAGCACTGGCTAAATTAGTACTCGATTCAATTAAATACCCCAATACACCAAAATCAGCGGTGCGTATTTGTTTTCCTAATTCAAAGCCAAATAAGGGATCGTTTAACGCCTGTTGTGCATAGCCAAGCAACGCATTGTAGCTTTTTAAGCTGATACGCGGCGCCAATTGTTGTGACTGTTTATTGGTATACTCGTTAAAATCAATAGCGCTTAAAGCCACTTGGCTATCTAAGCCCTTGGCTTCAAGATAATCCAAACAGCTACAAAAGTAATGATCGGCTAAGGTTTTCATTTGTCGCCTAAAGCTAAAAAATAGTCATCTAATCGCAAGTTTGCCACGGCATATTTTTATATGCTAGTGATCTATAAAAATAATAGGGTGAAGGTCATGGTAAAAATAAAGGTTAAGCGTACTGTGGCAGCAACGCCTGAGCAAATACGCAGCGTATTACTAGCACATGCCGATTTAGGACGGTTTTTTAATGCCCACTTTACACTACTAACACCACAAGAGCCGGGTGAAATAACTGGCGGGAAAGGCACGATTAGAGAAATTAAAATGCAAGGCACTACCTTTAAAGAGCAAATAATAGCTGCAGATAACAGTCATATTAGTTACTGTATTATAGGCAGCAAGCCCGTTGCACAGCATCGTGGTGATATTTACTTAAATGCTAATAACAAAGAACCATCGCTCACTGAGGTTAATTACCATATTCGCTGCGTTGCACCTTTATGGCTACCCGATTTTATACTGGCTTTTTTTATAAAAAAAGATGTTAGTCAAGCACTTAAAAAAATAGCCCGTTACTTTCAGGAGCGTGTTGTATGAGCATTGAAATTATTTTACTTGCACTGAGCCCTATTTTTTTACTGTTTGTTGCTATTGAGTTTATTAAATTTAGGCGTTACTACGATATAAAAGACAGCTTTGCCAATGCGTTACTGGCTTTATTACACCAAGGTGCTGATGCTATTGCGTTAATTGTGCTAATGCCGTTTTTTTACTGGCTGTATCAGTTTCGGTTATTTGATATTGAATTGACGGTACTAACTGTATTAGGTGCCTTTGTATTGCAAGACTTTTTATATTATTGGTTTCATCGTGCATCACACCATATACATTGGTTATGGGCCGCTCATGTCGTACATCATAGCTCTACAAAAATGAATTTTACTACTGCGTTTAGACAAAGTTTAATGTATCCACTTGCAGGTATGTGGCTGTTTTGGATGCCTATGATATTACTTGGTTTTGAGCCTGTGATTGTTTTTGCTGTGGTTGCCCTTAATTTGGCATATCAATTTTTTGTTCACACCCAAGTGGTAAAAAAGCTGGGTTGGTTTGAAAGCGTATTTAATACTCCATCACATCATCGGGTTCATCACGCTATTAACAATGGCTACTTAGATAAAAACTTTGCAGGGGTACTAATTGTTTGGGATAAGTTATTTGGCACATATGTAGAAGAGGATGAAAACAAGCCTTGTAAATACGGAATTATTGGCCAACTACACAGTAATAATCCAATCAAAATTACTTTTCATCAGTGGCAGCACCTCTTTAAAAGTACTTACAGGGCAAACGGGTTAAAAGCTAAATTAAAAGTGGTATTTGGTTACCCAACAAGCTCTCAAAGTAGTAATAAGTAAGCCTATTTTTGAATAAAAAAGCCAGGAGTAAATAGCATCACTCCTAGCTTATCTCACAGTAAAATTTAATTTATTTGGCCGTTGTGATCACTGTATCTATTAAGTGAACAACCCCATTACTTGTATAAATATCAGTAGTTGTTACATTGCTACCCGCTACTTGTAATGATGTAGCCGGTAAGCTTACTTGCCACCAAATATCGTTCACAGCTTGGCCATTATTCTGACCTGCTGCCGTATCACCTGAGAAGGTATATAAAGGACGACCAAGATAAGCGACTTGCATGCTGTCATCTGAGCGAGCAATTAACGATAAACCTGGCACATTTTCAATTGATGCTGCAGTACCAAGAACCGGTGGCCACGTTGTTGCACAAGCTGCTTCACACGTGCTCATTGCCTCGCCTAAATCATTATCGAATACATAAACTGTTTTGCCTGGCATGGCGTCGGCCATACCCGTTACTAAACGATTATTAGTTGAATCGTAAGCAATGCTGTCTGTTGCTGTGTTTTCTGTGCTGGTAAAGTCTACAACGTTTACACTTAGCATGTTATCAGCAAGGGTGGTCACCGTTTTACCATTCGCTGCAAACGCATCAGTACTGCCTACTTGAGCGCCTAAAACATGTTGAGTCAGTACACCTGTTAGTGCTGTCGTGTCAGCCAATAAAACCTCTAAATCAGCCGTAGGAATTTTGCTAAATGCAGCATTTGTTGGTGCAAATACCGTAAATGATTGAGTGGTATCGTTAAAGGTATCTACTAGTGATGCTGCTTGTAGTGCGGTGACCAAAGTTGATAATGCGGGTGTTTCAGTAGCCACAGTAGCAATTGTTTTAGTCGGAGTCCCAACTTCTGCCGGTGGCATAATCACTTTATTTAATACATGAATAACGCCGTTACTGGCGGTTACATTTGCCTCTGTGATTGCCGAATCATTGATAAATAGTGAGCTGTCTACATAAGAAATAGCTGCCATGTCGCCATTGGCCATTTCTACCTTGTTGCTGTTGCTATTGGCAATGCTTACTGCGTCATCTGATAAAACTGTTGCGTCAGGAAAAACATGGTATAGCAAAATATCACGAAGCGTATCTGTGTCAGCTAGTAGCGCATTAATTGTATCCTGACCGAGTGCAGCAAATGCAGCGTCTGTAGGAGCAAATACACTAAAAGTATTATCTGGATCGGCAACTAGTGTATCTAAGCCTGTTGCTGTTAGAGCCGCGAGAAGAGTCGTAAAGTTACCATCAGCGCTCGCTATGTCAGCAATTGTATTGGTACTTTGAGGTAAAGTAACATCAGAAATAATAACCGAATCAATTACATGAATGACACCATTAGTGGTCATAATATCTTTTACTATAATATTGGCTCCGCCAAACGATAGCATGTTTGTTTCTGCGTTTATCGCCACTGGAAGGGTATTGCCAAGTAGCGTTTCTGCTGATTGGCCGTTAAGAGACATTGCAGTAACAGAATCAACTGATCCTACAAGCACATGCTGCTTCAAAATATCGGCTAAAACGGTGGGATTAGCCAGTAACGTGTTTAAAAAGTTGCTACCAATTGCCTCGAATGCAGCATCCGTAGGGGCAAATACGGTAAATTCTGATGATTCATCGGCAAGTGCTGAAGTAAGGGATGCAGCATCAAGAGCTGCAAGTAATGTACTAAAATTGCCAGCTTGTTGAGCTGTTTCAATGATATTATTAGTTGGTGCTGTTTCTGGCACTGTTTTTGGCGTGAGCACCGCGTCAATAACATGAATGATTCCGTTGTCGGTCACAATGTCGGTCATTGTTACTGTGCTGGTATTTACTAATAAATTCTCACCATTTAAAGATAAAGCAATGTTTTGCCCGTTAACAGTCTCAACAGTGCTACCCGCTAAGCCAATAGCTGTTTGCGCGTCTACTCTGCCAGCTATCACATGATAAGTTAAAATAGAACTTAGGGTGTCTGTATCAGCTAATAAGCTATTAATGGTCTCTTCGCCTAATAATGCGAATGCATCATCGGTAGGGGCAAATACAGTATAGCTGGTAGTTAAATCATCGAGAGTTTCATCTAGACCGGTTGCTTCTAGTGCTGCAACAAGAGTGGTGAACTCTTCAGAGTCCTGTGCGGCGTCAAAGACTGAGACGGCAGGTTGTGGGTCTACAGTTACTGGAGCGTTGTTATCGTCATCACTACTACAGCCTTGAATAAGTAACAAGGGAAGTATGATAGCACCGAGCTTAAATACTTTATTCATAATTGTTCCTTTAATCGAATGTTACAGTGTTACAGCTTTGTGAATACTACGAAGCTATTAACAGTGTTGATCAAAAAAACATGGGGTATTTTTATACAATTTAATAGGTGTAAGATTTTATTGAATTTTTATTCAAGAAAACGTTTAAATTTTAGTTTTTTTACTGCGTGGTGCGCCAAGTAAAATAAATACATGGCAAATACACACAGATAGAAATGCACTAATTCCCAAAGCGCCACCAAAACCATCAAGAATAGGCACTAGATAGGCAAAAAACAGTGAAAATATAATTGCTGAACTGGCAAGCGTATACACACCAAAACGGTGGGGAGCACTCATTCCAATAAATGTGCCGCCAAAAAAGACGATGCTATATAGCTCAGCGTTAAGGCTCAGCTGCGCAAAAATCAAATAGGCAATAATCGATAGAGCTGCAGAGGCTCGGATCCCATCAAAGCGATTATGTTTAGCCAAGTAAAAGGTTAAAAACGCCCCTAGCAAAGCAAGTAGCGGATAAATAAGCGTCATATTACTAACTCCTTGGCCAAAACAAATAAGGCGACGCTAGCAAATGCAATGCTACCTAATCGTCCGCCAAACCCCGCAAATACATTAATGGTGAGTGTGTATAAAACAGCACCAATGGCAGAAATAATCGCAATTTCCCAGTATTCATTAATTAAACTAGTGGAGCACATACCGGCAAAACTGCCTGCATAAATAGCTGCATAGGGATGGTTTTTGTAATCTGCAGGGAATGGAATAAATGAACCGATAAGCCCCGTTAAACCGGCAGATACAACAATAGGCAATGCGAATGTGGTATGCATTAAAAAACACGACAAGCAGCCGATAAAAAAAGTGATGAATTTCAAAAGTATGAATTTAGTCATGGCGCGCACATCATAATGTATCAGTTTTAGCTTTAATAGTTAAAAACTGATATTTAAGACTAAAATCGATAAATCACAGCTAAAAGGTGAATTATTACTGTTGAAAATTAGCGATATGCAATGAATGACTAAAAATAACACTGTTAATGTTCTATAAATTGCAAATTATGTATAATGCAGCATATTTCATATATTAAAAGTTATAACCTAAGGTAATTTATGTCTAACTGTTTACATCTGGCTATCCCCGCTGGCGATCTTGAAAAAGCGAAAACGTTTTACTGTGACGTACTCGGCTGTAAAACCGGCAATAGTGAAGCGGGACGATGGGTAGACATTGATTTTTGGGGTAACGAATTAACTCTACATCAAAGTGTTGAGCGTTTACCTACGGTACGTCACGATGTTGATATGGGAGCAGTGGCTGTACCACACTTTGGTATTCATTTATCAGAAAGTGAGTTTCAAGGATTAAAGCAACGTATTGCTGATGCCGGTCTTGAATATTTAGATAAACCTTACCGTCGTTTTGTTGGTGATGAGTTTGAACAAGAAACGTTTTTTATTGAAGATCCTAACGGTAACGTGCTCGAAATGAAAACTATGGTTAATCCTGAGGTTCTATTTAAAAAGGGTTAAGCTAAGGCTATAGCAGAGCTAGCCTTACTGGCTAGCTCACGTTTTTATGCTTTTAAACGGCGGCTACTACTATTTTTTCAGCTTGCTTTGCCTTTCTTTGCAATTTCTGTTTATACATTGCTTCATCACCTGCTTTTAAAACTGTGTCTAAGTTATCAGGTGGCTGAGTATAGCTAGTTTGCCCAACACTGGCGTAAATAGAAATGGTATGGCCCTGATGCTCTATAGTTAACTGGTTTAATTTTTGTTCTAAGGTGTTAACTCGCTGGTTAATTTTTTCGTTGCTATTAAACAATGCCATGGCCACAAATTCATCGCCCCCTAAGCGACCAACGGCATCTTCACTGCGCATATGTTGACTAAGAGACTCTGCAACTTTGCACAGTACTTTGTCGCCCACATCATGACCATAAGTATCATTAATTGCTTTAAAACGGTCTAAATCTATGTATAAAAAGCACAAAACGCCTCCTCGTTGCTTATGCTCTGCTAGTAAGTCGTTTGCTTTTAAGCTCCATCCGCGACGATTGTATATATGGCACAAATGATCAAAGTTAGCGTGTCGTTCAGCCTGTTTTTTTGCATAACTCAATCTTTGAATTCGTCTACCGACTGCAATAGCAAGTAATAAAGATTCAATTGTAAACGCAATAACAAATCCATAGCGTTGAATGAACGGGCTGTAATCGGTTAGTAGTACCCTAAAAATCATACTAATACACACACTTGCCAGTGCTATAAATACCAAGCTTGCTTCATTAACACCGTACTTTGTTTGTATGGCGCTGAGGATAAAAATAGTGATGACAATAAATAATGATAAATAGCCTGTTACTGCAGAGGTAATATTGGTTATAAGTGGTAGATCGAGCGCTATTTTTTGTAAGCATAAAGTCAGTACGCACAAGGCGGCTACTTTTAGTGTATTACTTATCTTAGGAAAGTATTTAGGTAGCTCCAATATAGCGCTCATAAACCATGTGGCACTCACTATAGTTAAACCGATACTTAACGTATAAAAATGGCTAACGTACGCAGAGTAGTGCTGTTGTGTAAATAAATAAGGCTGTCCTTCTTGAAAGAATATAAAGCTAGCGATGCAAAAAATATAAATGCCATACAGTTTAAAAAGAGGGTCTTTTATGCCGTGACCTATAATTAGTGCATAAAAAATAAGCGTGGCGCAAAGACCATAAAAAATGCCAAAAATAAGGTTGTAGCGTTGAATCTTTTCGACAAAAGGCTGTGTATCTGACCAAGTAAAGCGTGGGGTATAAGCCGCAGAAGTGGTAATCATAAGCTGTGCAGTAAAAACGCCTGGGTCCATTAAAATTGCCATCTGATTGGTCTTTAAAGGTGTTTTATATGCTGAATTTTGCTGCCACGAAAAGTCTTTAAGTGCAGGGCGAGTAAATGAAAATACCCCGCCTTGTTTTAAGTTACAGCTTAATTCAAGATGATTAATACCATTTTTAAGTTTAATATTTGAGGCAACTTCTTTGGATAAAGACACCGAAGTATTGGTTGCTCTTGAGCTGAGCTGACAACGTTCTTGCGCATAAGTAACGCTACTAAATAGCATAGCAAAAGCGCATATAAAAATGCTAAACCTAACCACCTGAGCGCCTAACATGCTAAAAACTCCTTGTCTTTATCGTACAATATATCATTACTAAGTAGACGAATACCTTTAAGTTATATTAACAAAGTCTAATGATAAAGTATTTAATAATAACTTGCGCAAAAGTAAGTTAGTTTTAATCACACATGTATTTCACTGGGGGTTTTGTTGAAATGGCGTTTAAACTCACGGCTAAATTGTGACGCACTGGTGTAACCTACTTTAAATGCGGCCTCATTTGCTTTACTGCCAGAGGTGGTTATTAATTCTTTTGCTTTAGCTAAACGCACTTTTTTTAAATACTGCAAAGGGGATTCAAACGTAACTTGTTTAAAGGCACGATGAAAAGATGACACACTCATGTTCACTTCTTCAGCTAAGTGCTCTACGGTAATAGGGCTTGCATAATCACTATGTAATGTTGATAAGGTACGCGCTATGCGTGCGTAATGGCCATCGTGCATTGCAAGTCCAATTAAAGTGTTGCCTTGAGGGCCACACAGCACCCTATATACTAATTCTTTAACTATATCGTCACCAAATACCTCAGCCTCAAGCGGATCGTTTAACACTGTTAACAGTCGATGGGTAACTTGCTCCATAGCTGAATCTAAAGTGGCGCTTTGTACGGCTCCGCTTTGTGTTAAAGGAGTTAAAATAGGCTTATGTTGCATCATTTGGTTAACCAGTTTGTGCAGCATGGCTGGGTTTATATCAATTGCTATACCCATTACTGGTAAATCGTTATCAGTAAACGCTTCACATTCTAGTGGTACGGGCACTCCCAGTACTAAATAATCGCCTGCACCATACTGTATTTGATGCTCAGGAAAGTGAATAACTTTATGTCCTTGGCCAACAATAATAATACCTGAATTATAAATAAGAGGCTGACGCGCTGAGCTTTTGGTGGCGCGATGAAAGTACACCCCTGGAATAATTGTTTCCATGGTACCTTCAAAGCTGAGCAACTTATTATGCTCTGTGTATTGTTGTAACAAAGTGGCGATGGTCGTCATAAGGGCGGCTTAAATTAACGATATTTGGCGTAAAATAACAACGCTGATAGTTTTAGGCAAGCTTTTGGCAGTTATTAGGCTTTTTATATATGTACTATGCCATTATTATGCATCTATCAACACTTTATTTATTTAAGAATTGATAAGGTGCTTAGTAATTAACCGTCCCCTTTAGGAGCAAAATAATGAAATTTAGCTACGTAAATCCCACTTTAATTCAATTTGGTCAGCAACAAATTGCCGCACTTACTGATTTGATCGCAAAAGATCAAAAAGTATTAGTTGTGTACGGTGGTGGTTCTATTAAAAAGAACGGCGTGTACGATGAAGTTGCAGCAGCACTTGAAGGTTTTGATTGGGTAGAGTTTTCGGGCGTAGGTGCCAACCCAACAATTGAAGTGCTAGACCAAGCAGTAAAAATTTGTAAAGAACAAGATATCGATTTCGTTTTAGGTGTAGGCGGCGGCTCTGTAATTGACGGCGTTAAATACATTGCAGCATCTGCTGTATATGATGGCGAAGGTTGGGATATCCCTACAGGTAAGCATACAATTACCAGCGCATTACCTATTGGTGCGGTACTTACATTGCCTGCAACGGGTTCTGAGTCTAATCAAAATTCAGTAGTAAGCAAAGAAGCAACGAAGCAAAAACTACCGTTTGCATCTCCAGAAGTATTACCAAAATTTGCCATTATGGACCCTGATGTAATGAAAACATTACCGCAGCGCCAGCTTGTAAATGGTTTAGTAGATGCATGGGTACATACGTGTGAGCAGTACCTAACATTCCCAGAAGGTGCACTTGTTCAAGAAGGTTACGCAGAGGCACTGTTAAAAGCGCTTAAAACATTGGGTGATAACTTTGAAAACCAAGACGATGCATGGCGTGCAAATCTTATGTGGGCAGCTAACCAAGCACTTAATGGCTTAATTGGTTCTGGCGTATCGCAAGATTGGGCAACCCACATGATTGGTCATGAATTAACAGCCGCCTACGGTGTTGATCATGCCCGCTCACTGGCTATTGTTCAGCCTTCTTTACTGCGAAATCAATTTGCAGTTAAAAAAGCAAAACTAGAACAAATGGGTAAAAACGTATTTGGTCTTGCACAAACAGACGATTTAGCAGAGCAAACAATTCAAGCGATTGAAGCGTTTTACCACAGCCTTGACGTAGCAACTGAGCTTACTGAGCATGGTGATGACAAAGCGGCTGCCATTGATAATATTATTGGCAAGCTTGAAGCGCATGGCATGGTTGCCCTTGGAGAAAACCAAGCTATTACGTTAAAAGAAAGCCGTGAAATTTTAGAACAAGCGGTTGCTTAATAATGATTAATCTCGACCGCTAACATTTGCTAGCGGCTTTTTGCAGCAAAATAAGATTGAATGAAATAAAATTTTATTTTGCTGCATTACTTTTTTTGATGTTTTCAGGTACAGTATTGAAGAAAATAATATTTAGATGAGTAATGAGCTTATCTAATCGTGTGTTTCAATAGGGAATTCGTTTAACTGTGCGTTCAAATCGTTTTTTAATTGTAATGTTACTTGTGCTTGTGCATAGCTTTATAAGCTGTGACGGCGCCGCGTACCATTTACAAGAAGACGTTGACCACGTAAATAGCTCATTATCGCAACTAGGTTCATCTGCTGATGATAGCGATAATGCCCCAACAACAGAAATACATGCTCACCAGCATTGCCACAGTGGTTATAGCCACAGCTCAAATCACTCAATAACTCCCGAGAAAAGTAAACCAACTTTAGCGATATGCTATCACGGCTTACATTATCCACCAGACGTACCGCCACCGAATTCATTTAGCTAGTTCTTAATTTAATTTCAATTAATTACAGTGCTTTTAGCTGCCTACACATAAGTGTTTTATGGGCCGTTATAGGCATGTTTAGATTGCTGAGCAATTTACACTGTCGCTATCTTTTGCGTAGGTTGTGAATGGTTTGCAAGTGAACTCTGTTTATTAAAAACGGACAAGTTATATGAATAAAAAATCAATTATGTTGGTGGTGATGCTGTGCACGCTGCCTGCTTTTAGTGCGTTTGCAAATGTTAAAACACTAACTCTAAAACAAGCGTTGATAAATACCGAGCAACAAAATCCGCTATTAAAACGCTACCCTTATCATCAAAAAATACTCAGCGCGCTTAAATCTCAAGCTGCACTTTCGCCTAACCCTATCTTAAATATAGAAGCTGAAAATCTGCTGGGGACAAACGATGCACGTGGTGTGCAAGACGCTGAAATAACCTTGGCATTTAGCCAGCTTATAGAGCTTGGGAATAAACGCCAAAGCCGTATAAATTACGCTACGGCAAACATTAAAGCCCAAGCAATACAATATCAAAATACTCGTTTAGCCTTATTGGCAACCACTGGTGAGCGGTATTACGAAGCGCTTAAATTTCAAACCTTACTTTCTCTCAATAGCGAACGACATCAGGTTGTAAGCCAAGCACTTAAAGCAATAAAGCAGCGAGCTGATGCTGGCGCTGTATCGCAAGCGGATGTAACCCGCATGCGTTATGCGCTTAGCCAAGTTGAGCTTGATAAAGCTAAGCTAAATAGTGAATTTGAGCGAGCGCGTTTATCGCTCAATGAGCTATGGAGTGAGCAACATGATTACACGGATTTAGCTGGGAATATTAATACATTAATGCCGCTTAGGTCTGAGCAAGGGTTACTTGATGCGGTTAACCAAGCGCCTGATTTTGCAATGTTACAGCAGCAATACTTACAACAAGCGGCCAACTTAGCGCTGCAAAAAGCCAATGGGCAAAGCGATATTAATATAGGTGCAGGCGTGAGCTACAACCAGCAAAACAATACCAGTTCGTTGCTGTTTTCGTTTTCAATGCCATTGCAATTGAGTAACTCAAATAGCGGTAATATTGAAGCAGCTAACAGTCAGTTAGCATTGTTACGTGAGCAGCAAGGACTGTTACGGGTTCAATTACGTCAGCAAGTTCGTACTTTGTATACCTATTACCAAGGTAAGACATTACAGGCACAGTTGTTATCTGGGCAAGTTATTCCCCAAGCTCAAACACTCATTGAGCAAAGTTTAAAAAGCTATCAACGCGGACAAATTTCGGTGTTGCAATTGCTCGATGCTCAACAAGCTCTTTTTGACTCTAAACGCGCGTTGATTAACACATATGCAGCGTTATATCAGACCCATCTCGCACTTGAGCGTTTAACTGGCCAATCTTTAACTGAGACTTTTCAATCATGAACAACACTTTTATCGCATTATTAGTATTTCTCTCGTTTGTAGCTAGCTTAACAAGCACACATGTATTTGCCTCAGCAGAACATGACCAAACAGAGCAAACCCAAAAACAAGGTCCACACGGCGGCTTTTTATTAACTAACGAAAAGCTCACTCTTGAGTTAAAGCTGCAAGAATTGGCAGGTAAAGTTGAGCTGCGCGTATATGGTTATGAGCAAAATCAGCCGGTAGATGTAAACGATTTAAGTATAGAAATAAACTTAAAACGCTTAGTAGAAACGCCGCAAAAAATACAATTTACCCGTGAGAATGGCTACCTTGTTAGCACGCAATCGATAAATGAGCCACATTCGTTTGAGCTTTTGATTACTGCTAATTATAAAGGTGAACGCGTCAGCTTTGAGTACTCTCAGCACGAAGGCCAAACTGTGCTTAGCGAGCGAGCAATTAAAGGCGCGGGCATTAAAACAGAGATAGCACAAAGCGGCGAGGTTGATATTTCCGACACGCTGTTCGGTGTTATTACACCTACACAGCATGGCACAGTAGAAATTATGGCGCCATATACCGGATTGATCAGCGATATTTTTGTCAGTATTGGTCAAACCGTTCAAAAAGGCGATGTACTGGCCAGCGTCACCAATCGCGAAACTTTGCAAAACTACAGCATTAAAAGCCCTATTAGCGGTGTGGTAACCGAACAATATTTAAAGCGTGGCGAACTGGCAAGTACTCGTGCGCTAATGCAAGTCGTGAACCTTGATAAAGTATGGGTTGAGCTCTCAGCCTTTCCTGAAAATATTGAAAACCTAGCCATTGGTCAAAGCGCTGTCGTGTACGATTTACATCATCATTTAAATGCCCAAGGTAAGGTGTTTTTTATAGCACCTATGATGACTGGCGGGCATATTGCACGTGCTCGTATTGAGCTTAATAACCCTGATGGTCATTGGCGTCCAGGTATGCATGTTAATAGTGATGTCAGTATCGATAAGGTTAATGCTAACGTGCGTGTAAAGCCTGAGGCTATTCAAGAGTTTAATGGTATGGCGAGTGTGTTTGTGCGTAAAAATAGTGTGTTTGAAGTACGCCCTGTTACTTTAGGCGCAAAAAGTAGCGAGTGGGTTGAAGTGATCGCGGGTTTAAGCCCAGGTAGCGAGTACGTCACAACCAATAGCTATGTGATCAAAGCCGATATTTTAAAAAGCGGCGCAAGTCACGCTCACTAGGAGGTACCATGATTAACTGGATTGTTTCTTTTGCGGTTAAACGCCGCATGATGGTACTGGCACTGACATTTTTATTTGCTGGGTTTGGTGTGTATAACATCCAAAACTTAGCGGTAGATGCTGTACCCGATATTACCAATGTACAAGTGCAAATTAACTCTAAAGCGCCTGGTTTTACGCCGCTTGAAGTTGAGCAGCGTATCACTTACTTAGTCGAAACAGCGATGGCGGGTATTCCTAAGCTTGATTATACCCGTTCGCTTTCTCGCTATGGGCTTTCTCAAGTAACCATTATTTTTGATGAAGGCACCGATATTTATTGGGCGCGTCAACAAATTGGTGAGCGTATTCAAAGTATTCGCGCCGATTTACCTAATAATGTTGAGCCAAACCTTGGACCTATTGCCAGTGGTTTAGGTGAAATATTTACCTATAGCGTGCATGCAAAACCCGATGCGTTAAAAAGTGATGGTATGCCTTACAGCGCCGAAGATTTACGTACTTTACAAGACTGGGTTATTCGTCCGCAGCTTTTAAAAGTAAAAGGCGTAACCGAAATAAATAGCCAAGGTGGCTTTGAGCGCCAGTACCAAGTTGCGCCCATACCAGAAAAGCTCATCGCTTATAAGGTAACAATCAACGATGTTATTAGTGCACTTGAGCTTAATAACAGCAATCGCGGAGCCGGTTATATAGAGCGCTTTGACGGCCAATATTTAGTGCGCTCCCCTGGGCAATTAAAAACATTAGCGGATATAGCAAACACCGTTATTGCTAAGCGTGATGATGCTCCTGTACGAATTAAAGACGTGGCAAATGTATACTTAGGAAAAGAACTCAGAACTGGCGCGGCTACTTATAATGGCGAGGAAACCGTATTAGGCACGGCGATGATGCTAATTGGTGAAAATAGCCGTGTGGTTGCCAAAGCCATGGCTGATAAGCTTATACAAGTACAAAAAAGTTTACCTGCAGGGGTTATTATTGAGCCTGTTTATGACCGCACCAATCTGGTTGATAAAACCATCGCCACAGTACAAAAAAACCTGTTTGAAGGTGCGGTATTGGTCATCGTCATTCTGTTGTTATTGCTTGGGAATATCACTGGTGCGCTTATTACCGCCATGGTTATTCCGCTGAGTATGCTATTTGCTATTACAGGCATGGTGGGCAATCGAGTCTCGGGTAACTTAATGAGCTTAGGTGCAATCGATTTTGGATTAATTGTTGATGGCGCGGTGATTGTGGTTGAAAACTGCCTTCGTCAATTAGGGATGGCTCAACATAAACATGGTCGCTTACTTACGCTCAGTGAGCGTTTAGAGGTTGTAACTTCAGCCACCAAAGAAGTGTTTAGCCCCGCAGTATTTGGTATTTTAATTATTATGTTGGTGTATTTACCGCTATTTGCGCTCAGTGGTGTTGAGGGCAAAATGTTTCAGCCTATGGCGTTTACCGTGGTTGCCGCGTTAATAGGTGCACTTATTTTTGCTGTCACCTTTGTGCCGGCGGCTATTGCCGTATTTGTGCGTGGTAAAGTAGATGAAAGCGAAAACGTAGTAATGCGTGGCGTTAAAAAAATCTACAAGCCACTGCTTAACTTATCGCTTAAATTACCGTGGGTGATGGTGAGTATTGCTACTGTTTTGGTATTAGTGCTTGGCTTTAAAGTTAAAAATATGGGCGCCGAATTCTTACCGCAGCTAGATGAAGGTGACATTGCAATGCATGCGCTGCGTATTACTGGCACCGGTATTGAACAATCGGTGCAAATGCAAAAGCAGTTGGAGCAGGCTTTATTAGAGCAACCTGAAATTGCAAACGTATTTTCAAAGATTGGCACCGCGGATGTAGCCAGCGATCCTATGCCACCTAATGTTGCCGACACTTTTTTAATGTTAAAGCCGCGTGAGCAATGGCCAGATCCGTCACTAAGTAAAGACGCTTTAGTGCAGCAAATTCGTCATCGTGTGAATGAGGTACCGGGTAATAACTATGAATTTACCCAGCCTATAGAAATGCGCTTTAACGAGTTAATTGCCGGTGTGCGTGCCGATGTAGCGCTGCGTATTTACGGTGACGATTTAGCCACACTTAAACAGTTTGGCGAAAAAGCCACTGGTTTAATGCGAAATATTACCGGTGCTACTGATGTTCGTTTAGAGCAAATGGAGGGCTTGCCTACACTGTCTGTTACCCCAATGCGAGATCATATGGCGCTATTAGGATTAACCGTAAACGACATTCAACAAACCCTTGCCGCTGCTGTTGGTGGGGTGCAAACAGGGCTAATTTATGAGGGCGATAAGCGCTTTTCGTTATTAGTACGCTTAGATAAGCGTTGGTCTGATGATATCTCTGTGCTTGCGCGTTTACCTATTGCGTTACCTAAAAGTAGTAACCCTGAGCTTGCATTTGTACCGCTTGGAGAAGTGGCTACAATTAGTATTGAAAAAGGCCCTAATCAAATAAATCGCGAAAGCGGCAAGCGCAATGTGGTAGTAACAGCGAATGTAACAGGACGCGATTTAGCCAGTTTTGTAAGAGATGCCCAAGCGACTATGAACGCACAACTTAATCTACCCAGCGGTTATTGGCTTGAATACGGCGGTACGTTTGAGCAATTACAATCGGCGAGTAAACGGTTGTCGTTGGTAGTGCCTGTGACTTTATTGCTTATTTTTGGCTTACTTTATAGTGCTTTTGGATCGCTGCGTGATTCACTCATTATATTCAGTGGTGTACCACTGGCACTGACTGGTGGGGTATTGGCATTATTGCTACGAGATATGCCGCTTTCTATTTCAGCGGGTGTGGGGTTTATTGCGCTAAGTGGAGTTGCGGTATTAAACGGTGTGGTGATGCTGTCGTTTATTAAGCAGTTACGAAATGAGGGGTTAAGCTTATACCATGCAATACATAGTGGGGCATTACAGCGACTACGCCCAGTGCTAATGACCGCGCTTGTGGCTAGTTTAGGCTTTATACCTATGGCGCTAAATACCGGTACCGGCGCTGAAATACAACGGCCTTTGGCAACCGTGGTGGTAGGTGGAATTATGTCATCCACTTTGCTCACATTGTTAATTTTACCAGCACTTTATAAATTAGTGCATGCAAAATTTAAAAAGCAGCAAACAGCCTAAATTAGGTAATAACGTAAAAAGCAGCTGAAGTGTCAGCTGCTTTTTTGTTAAGTAAGGAGTTGCTTAGTTATATTGAAATAGGCTATCCCAGCGCTCATCTAATATGGCTTTTGCGCGCTCTAGATTTACCGCGTTATATAGGGTGTTTGTGCAAGTTACTAAATGCATACGTTCAAGCTTTTCAAGCGCGTCGCTAATTTCAAAATCTAGCTCGCATTGGTACTTGCTTTTAAACCACGTCTCTATCTGCTCATCAAGTGCGTGAGCACTTACGCCACTTTCTGATTTTAGTAAAAACGTGTAGGCCAGTAGGGCTTCTTTAATGTCTTCTTCTTCGGCGGCGTCTATAAGGGTATGAAAAACACCGGCGTTGTTATCAAGGTTTTTAAAGTAAAGATTATCGCTCAGCGCTTTCATAAATTTAATTTTACGGTTTTTAAATTTACTCCACTCTTTAAACACAAAACTGCCAAATACTCCAATACCAATGGCTAACGTAATAAAGTGCTGCTGAGTCATGGTAACGGCTTTATCACTAAACCCTCCCCAAAATGTAAACAAAGCAAACAGTAAAAGTAATGAGGCGCCCAGTTTGGTAACTAATACTACCGCACCGCCAATAAGTGCCGATGAGCCAATAATCACTTTATCAATAGGGCGCATGCGTACTTCGCTATTAGGAAATAGCATTTCTAAGTCAGCTTTTGGCACATTTTGAAATAGTTTTACTATGGTTGAGCTGGGCTCAAACCCCATAGGTAGTTTATTTTTTGATTCAAAATAGGCTTTATCTTTAAAACGGATAAATACTGCTACGCGATCGTAGTTGGTAAAATGCAGTGGCTTTTTACGTAACCCCCAAAAACTGGTTATGGTTTCGCTCAGCTGTGACTCGCCACGGCGATAAAAAACCACTTCTTCAAAATCCTCAAACTCTACCTCAAGGCGAACTTTAAAAAGCGATTCTTCGTTTAATGCATCTTGTAGGTCTTGATGGGTGATCACTTCAAAATTAGCCGCATTTAATACGTTGGCGAAATCTTTAGCAAAATCGCGTTGGCACTGGGCTTTTTGCTCATCAGTCACGCTGTTTATTAAACGAGTATCGCTATTTGGATCAAAAGGCGCGTAATTGTTTTTTAATGACTCAAGTGTGCCATGGTACTGAAAGTGAATTAAACTGGCTAAAAGTTCACAAAGCTGCTTAAAAGAAGTTTGTTGATCTTTGGTAAGCTCTTTGGCGCACATTGTAATGATGTCGTGTTTTCTAAAAGGAATGTAGCGAGCAGTTTGCATATTGTGAAAATTTTAAAAGTATAATGGTATATAAAGATAATAAAGCAGTCTTTTACTGATTACTATGTTGACTGTATTTCTTCAGGTAGCATTAACCTAATTATGAGATGATTTAATCACTTACCTAATTGCTAACAGGACGTTTATGGCTATACAAAAAAAGCTCAAGCAAAAAACACGTCAGTTTATTGAGTCTAAAAATATGCTGGGTGGGATTACTATCGCCTCATTTTTAGAATCCACCATAGTTCCCATTCCACTTGAGGCAGTGCTGGTACCACTTATGCAAGCAAGGCGGGAAAAGCTTTGGCAAATTGCCCTTATGGCAACACTTGGCTGTATTGTAGGTGCGTTATTTGGCTATGCTTTAGGCTATTACTTATTTGATATTATTGGCGATTGGGTTATCAACACATTCTCAAGCCCTGAGCAGTTTGAAAATGTAAAACAAAAAATGCAGGCACAAGGATTTTGGTTTGTGTTAAGCCTAGGTATCGTTCCTATTCCGTTTCAAATTGCGATGCTGGCCGCTGGCGCAACTAAGTATTCGCTGGCGCTGTTTTTATTAGCAAGCGCTATTGCTCGCTCTATACGTTATTTCGGTTTGGCAATCGTGGTGTATTATGCGGGCAATCAAGCTGAGCGTATTATCAGCAAGCACAAAACTAAGACCATGATTGGGTTAACTATTTTAGTTGCAATTGGCTGGGGTGTTAGCACATTAATTTAAATTAATCAGTTTTAGTTTATGGTATAGTTTTTAGCAACAATAATAAGTTTAAATACAGCCTATGATGAGTCCGGAAAAAGTGAGCCTCAAGCTCAGCCGTTTTGTAAAAATTACCAGATTAAACAAACTGTTAATTTTAGCTACGCTGGCGTTTATTATTGGCTTTTCAATTTTTTCGTTAATGCGCTTTCCTTTATTGGATTTCAAGCAAAATCTCTACGGCTTTACCACTGACTTTATTAACTTAGTGGTCATTTTTACTATTTTCTTTGTGGTGCAATGCTCACAGCTAGCTAAAAAAGCCTACTTGTATGTCAGTATCGGTTTAATGTTATGGATTGTAGGCTCTACTGCCGATGTGCTTGATGAAGTGATACGCCAGCCTTATTGGATAAGCAACTACATTGAAGATTTATGTCGCACATTAGGTATGTTAATTACCGCTTATGGTTTATTTAAAACCATGCACTTTATGCAGCGAATGCATACCCGTTTGGCGCAAGAATTTATTATAGATGATTTAACTAAAGTATATAACCGACGCTGTTTTTATCAGCATGTGAAGGAGGTTGTTAATAATCCTTACACTATTTTAATTATAGATATTGATCATTTCAAACGTATTAATGACGATTTTGGCCATGATGTGGGCGATCGGGTGCTTAAACAGTTCGCAAATAAAGTGAACCATCTTTTTAAAAATGAAAATATTTTTGCTCGCATAGGCGGTGAGGAGTTCGCCGCTTACCTGCCTAGTTATGAGCTTGATGAAGTGCTTAACTTTGCGCAGACTATTCTAGAGACTGCTCGAACTGTTACAGTACAAAACCAACGCTCTTTAACGGTTAGTATAGGTATTGCGCACCGCAGTAGCGAACAGACCTTTGACAATGTAATGAAACGTGCAGATCAGGCATTATACCGAGCCAAAAAAGCAGGCCGTGATCGCCTTGAGGTTGCTTAAACATAGTAATTTTATAAAATAGATTTCGCTCATGCTGTTTTTGGGGACTTGTGTTGCGAGATAAAAAAGGGACTGTATGGATGAGTTAATCGGATTAGCAATTATTGTATCTATTGCGATTGTTGCAGGGGCTATTTGTGGATTAGTGGCCTTAGTGCAATTGAACACCCTTAAACAAGAGGTTGCAGTATTAAAACTAAAACTATTACAGTTCGAGTTAAACTCAAATGCAGCAAAAAATGAAAAATCCTCCGCTGACCCTCAAGTAGATAACGCAATACCTCCAAACCGCTCAGATATTCCTGCTGCTGTTAATAAACCAGCGAGCATTAAACCTCCACCACCTCGTAAAACGATAACTAAAAAACCATCGAATATTGAACTGCTTTTTAAACAATTACGTGCAGGCTTCGAGAAAAATTGGATGACCTGGATTGGTGCTATTGCTTTGGCTTTAGGTGGCGTGTTTTTAGCAAAATACAGTTTAGAGGCGGGGCTACTTTCACCTGCAATGAGGCTCAGTGCCGGTGGATTATTTGGCATTGGCTTAATCGCAGCAGCGTATTATTTACATTATAAACGTATCGTTTTTGAAGGCTTTAATAATTACATTCCTGCAGCCCTTGCCAGTGGCGGCTTTATGACTTGTTTTGCCTTAATGTTTTTGGCCTATAACAGCTTTAGCATGCTAAGTGCTGAGTGGGCATTTATTGGCTTAGCAGTTATTGCTGTGTGTGCTAGTGCAATGGCAATAAAGCTAGGCCCTTTACTTGCTGTAATAGGCATTATAGGCGCATACAGTGTCCCTGTTTGGGTAAATACGGGCAGTGGGCAATTATTTTCTTTACTTATTTATGTTGCCCTTGTGAGTGTTGCTGCGGCAATAGTGGCACATAAAGTACAGCGTGTTTGGCTGTGGTATTTATTATGGGCAGGGCATATTGGCTGGTATTTGGTTGGACTCACTTTATTTACCTACGACACAGTGTGGTTAATAGGCGCTTTTGCGTTGTTAAGTATTTTAGGATTAATCGCTATTGCACGCTTAGGGTTAACCTTTAAAACCCTTGAAGTACGCCCGCACAGCTTTAAACGGTTAGTTAATTTATTTCCAGATCATGGTTTGTTACTGGCCTTTATTGCGCCTTTAATGGTTGCCATGCTGTTGAGTGTGTTTAATATACAATGGCAAATAGTCGCGCTATTAAGCATCGCTTTACTCCTATTTTTAGTGTTAAAAAATAGTCGTTGGGATGCATGGCAGGCTGTCTCTTTATTAATTGCACTGTTATTAGTGGTCAGTGCTAAACAAACTTATGCCTTTGATGACGCGTTATTCATTTTTAAAAACGAATACGGGCTAGGCTTATTACTTGCTCTTGGGTTAAGTGGCTATGGACTCTATTTTGGTAATAAATACCCAAAACGATTAGCTTTTCATTTGCTTGCTTCATTAAGCGTGTTTGTATTGGTGGGCACTTTGTATGCGCTGATCCCAAATACGGCTTTAGCAACCGCTTATCCACTTTGGGCGGTATTGCTATGTTTAATGAGTGCGGTGTTAATTAAATTTACACAAAATAATACAACTTTATGGCAGCGTTTTAGTTATTGGGTGGGGGCAAACGCCAATATCACCTTAGCAATTACAATGTTACTGAGTGATAGCGGCCTTACCATTGCACTGGCTGTTCAAGTATTACTGCTGAGCTTACTGATAAAAAAATACAATGTGGCTATGCCACACTGGCCAATAAAAGCGCTGGTGGCAGCATTACTTTTACGCCTTACCTTATCGCCGTGGACGCCTAGTTATGATGAACTAAGCATATTTGGTTTGCATTGGAGCTTAGTTGTTTACCCGCTGTGTATAGGGTTATTTTTTGCAGCGGCTAAATGTTTTAATACTTCAAAACTAAAAATATGGCTTGAAGGAGCAGCACTGCATTGTTTAGCGTTATTTGTGACAACCGAAACCAGTTATCAACTGGTAGGGCACTACCCTCAGCTGTTTTCTTTAAGTTTTTATGAGCAAGTTTTGCTCAGTTGTAACTTGCTTGCTTTAGGCTGCGTTTATTTATATCGCGCGCAAAGTGCTGGGCAGCTGGGTAAGTTATACCGCACTGCAGGTTTGATTTTATCAGCGTTAGCTGGCTTGTTATTAATCAATACAACGCTGGATAATAATCCGTTATTAATGCGTTTTTATGTTGGTGAAACGCCAATATTTAACTGGGTGATTTTAATTTGGTTGGTACCGAGCCTACTGGCGTTATGGTTAGCGAGTTTAGTTAAATCGTTAAATGCTAAATTGAGTCAAATTACACTCGGAGTGTCTGGTTTATTAGCCCTGTTAGCTATCAATACCTTGATCCGCCAATATTGGCAAGGTGGCTTCATTTATCTTGATAAAGCAACCAGTGATGCCGAACTATATAGCTATTCGGTTATTTGGTTGTTACTCGGCGCACTGGTGGTGATAGCCGGGCATTTAAAACAGCAACGGTTACTGCAAAATGTTGGTTTAGGTATTCTTAGCACTGTAATTGTTAAGGTATTTTTAATTGATATGGCAAACTTAACGGGACTTCTAAAAGCATTGTCCTTCACTGGTTTAGGGTTGTCGCTGGTAGGACTTAGTTGGTTGTTTCAAAAACTCAGAAAGCGCAGTCATAGTTAAGTTTAAGCCCAGTACTTACTGGGCTTAAACTCTTATTAATCGTCAAGTACTGTGATTCAGCAGTGCTTTAAGTTTGCCTGGTTTTACTGGCTTACTCAGGTAATGAATATTTTCGGCTTTGGTGGTTTGTTTTAGCTCAGTGTCACGCACAGCGGTAATTAAAATAGCCGGAATATCGCTTTGCCAAATCTCGCGTAGTGCTTTAATTACAGTAATCCCATCCCAATCATTACCTAATTGATAGTCCATTAAAATAACATCAGGTGCTCTCTGTTCTTTTGCATAAGTTAACACCGCGTCTACTTTATCGAATAGAGTGTAATTTGCCTGCCAGCGCTTCAGTAGGCTGGCCATGGCGGCAAGGTTTTCAGGATCGTCGTCAACGGCAATAATATTTATCGCGGCGCGGTTGTCGACTATATTTTGACTGGTTTGTTTTTGTTGTACTAATTGCGCATCACCATAAGGCACTTCAATGCTAAATCGGCTGCCTTTATTAGGTAATGAAACCACATCAATCGGCAAGCTCAATAAATCAGCCATACGTTTAACCACCCCTAAACCTAAGCCAACGCCTTTATTATCGCCCGCTTCAATTCGGTAAAAGTCGTTAAATATTTTTGCTTGTTCAATATCGCTAATGCCAGGGCCGGTATCCCATACTTCAATCCGTAAACTGTGTTTTCTGTTTCTACAAGCAATTAATACACGGCCATTTTCGGTGTATTTAATCGCATTAGACAGCAAGTTTTGTAGTATTCGGCGCAAGTAAGTAATGTCGCTGTGTACTATTTGTTTATTTGAACGCACTTTAAATGAAAGTCCTTTATCGCTCGATAAAATCGCATATTCGCTTTTAAGGGGATCTAAAATATCATCAATGCAAAAGTGACGAGGACTTGGGGTCATCGCCCCTTGCTCTAGCTTGGCAATTTCTAATAAAGCCGACATTAAATGCACGGTGGAATCGAGGCTATCACCTAGCTTATTAAAGTTATTTTTATTGGTGCTATCTAACTGAGTTTCATCAATGGCGGCGAGATATAATCGTGCCGCATTGAGCGGCTGTAAAATATCATGGCTAGCCAGTGCTAAAAAGCGGGTTTTACTATCATTCGCTTGCTCAGCTTCGCGCTTGGCTAAAGTAAGTGCTTGCTCTGTTTGTACGCGACTATCGATTTGTGCTTGCAGGTTACTATTAATGGTTTGCACCTCTTGGGTACGCGCTTCAATACGGTTTTCTAAGTCCATATTGATTTCTTCGAGCGCATTTTGCGTACTAATATGATTGGTAATATCAGAAAAGCTTGTTACAAACCCCCCATCAGGCAATGGGTTGCCTATCATTTCGTAAACTTGGCCATTACGACGATGGCGAATAAAGTGATGTGAACTGCCATTTTTTAAATGCTGAACACGCTTATCAACATGGCGCTCGATTTCACCGGGGCCGCATTCACCGCGCTCTGCGTTATAACGGATTATTTCTTCAATTGGCTGGCCAACTTGTAAAAAACCTTCAGGGTAATTAAACATTTCGCTGTAGCGCTTATTCCAAGCAACGAGGTTGAGATCTTTATCTACCACAGAGAGTCCGTGGCTTAAGTTTTCTAGTGAAGTAAATAATAAGTTTTGATTAAACTGCAGTGCCTGTGTGGTTTCATCAAAAAAGTTTACCACTTCTTCAAACGCCATGCGTTTCCCAGATGATACTGTATGAATAAGTGCTTGCGCAGAGGAAGCACCCAATACACCAGTTAGTGCGCGTTCGCAGTAGGCAATAAAATCAGCGCGAGGGTGTGCGTTGTTGTCGTTTAAATCATGATGAAGTGCGTAATGCGATAAAATTTGTTGGCTACGCTGAATGCCTAAAAAGGTTTGCAGTAAAATTTTAAAGTCGTATACCGTGGCTTTTACGTTTTTATTTAAGCGACGAGATAAAATGGCCTGATCTTTGGGATTAACAAATGCCGCTGCTTGAATTTTATCAATTAAGCGCTCTTCAGCTCCTAGTGAAAAGCTAATGTAACAGCCAATATTAGCAAACAACGCGATTAAGGTGCCTCTAGTTATAAGCGTTTGCTGTAGCTCACTGTCTAGTGGGTTAGGGGCTTCTAAAATAGGTAGCATCAAAAATAGCACCCAACAAATGACCCCTGCGAGTAGCCCGGCATAAACACCATAAGCATGGCCTTTTCGCCAATATAACCCACCCACAATAGCAGGCAATAATTGCGACACCAATGAGAAAGCCACTAACCCCATACTGGCCAGCGCACTGCCACTACCAAACCATTGCTGATAGAAGTAGGCTAAAATAAGCACCCCAGCAATGGTAAAGCGGCGCACCAATAAAATGCGGGATTTATAGCTGCTGGTGATTAAATTACGTTTAAATTTACGACGCAACATTAAGGGTAGCACCACGTCGTTGGAGATCATGGTGCTTAGCGTAAGCGTTGCAACAACAATCATGGCTGTGGCAGCAGAAAGCCCACCTATAAACACAAAGGTGGTTAAAAAAGCGTTATCGTGCAGCATAGGCAGTGCCAGTACAAAGCTGTCAGGTGATAAACTACGACCAATTTCTGGATGAATAGCAGCGGTGGCTATAGGTAAAATCATTGCAGCGGTCAATAACAAGTACAATGGAAAAGCCCAGCGAGCAGTAAATAAATGGCGCTTATCTTGGTTATCAACCACGGTGACATGAAATTGCCGTGGCAAACAAATAATAGCGGCCGCCGCCATCAGCGACTGACCTACAAAGTTAAAGCTAAAAAAGTCAAACTGCGCCCAATGCAGCCAAATTGACTCGGCGACTTGGCCAGAACTTTCTGCGGGTAAATTAAATAAGCTATATATTGCAAGCCCTGCTACAGCAGCCAGAGCAAACAGCTTTATTAGCGACTCAAACGCCACAGCAAGCATTAAGCCTGAGCGGTACTCGGTTACATCAACTTTGCGCGTGCCAAAAAATATAGCAAATAGTGCCATCATTAAAGTGGCTGATAACGCCAAAATATCCCCAGATATTTGATTACTACTTTGCAAAAGTAAAAAGCTAGAACTAAGCGCTTTTAATTGCAATGCAATGTAAGGAATAGTGGCCAATAAGGCAATAATGGTTACCATAATTGCAGTGGTTTGGCGTTTGCCGTAACGCGCTGAAATAAAGTCGGCAATAGTGGTGATATTTTGTTTTTTACTCACCAATACCAGTTTACGTAAAAAGCCTTGGCCGAAAAAAAACAGTAAGGCGGGTCCTAATAAAATAGGCAAAAAGCTCCAACTACTAGTAGCAGCGGTACCTACCGAGCCATAGTAAGTCCACGAAGTACAATAAATTCCCAATGCAAATGAATACACAAATGGGTGATGACTAATACGCTTGGCAAGTGGGGTGGTCTTATCACCCCAATTTGCCAGCCAAAACAGTACGCCTATGTAGCCAAAGGCAACAATGAGTAGTACAGCTGTCATGTTTATTTAACCTCGTAGAGTGTTTTTATAATTTGTCATAACTATACCCAAACTATTTCAAGATGCGAGCGCCAGTTGGAGTTTGCTTATTAACAATACCTAGCTGCAAATAAAGTAGGGGGTATACATTTTGTTTATGTTATCTATAAATAAAATAAAGCTATGATATTTAAGGGTTAATTTGTTTTTGTCTATTTAGTTAGACTAATGTCTTATTCCCACGGTTTGTTTTAATTTGGCTAAAAACTTGAGCAATAAAAATCTATTAAGCTACTGAAATTTAAGTGGTTCATGAGTTGTTTGCTAATTGATCATGCGCAGTTTACGAAAACGTTAATATGTTGTTACGACTATTGTCGCAATTCAATATTTGAATTGCATTGCTAAATTGGTTAACGAATATAAAAAACCACCCATCACAATCGTGATGTTTAAAGGGGAAAATAAAAATGGCTTTTAAAAATGAAGAACAAGCAAAAGCTTATTGGGCAGAAAACATTTCATTACTGTTTAAATTATTAGCAGTATGGTTTGTGGTCTCTTTTGGCTTTGGCATATTACTGGTTGATGTACTTAATGAAGTACGTTTTTTTGGGTTTAAACTTGGCTTCTGGTTCGCCCAGCAAGGCGCGATTTATACCTTTGTGGCTTTGATTTTTGTGTACGTTTTCAAAATGAATACGTTAGATAAAAAATATGGCGTAGACGAATAGGAGCTAATCAATGGATGTTCAAATACTCACATTTATAATTGTCGGTTTAAGCTTTGCGCTTTATATCGGTATTGCAATTTGGGCTCGTGCTGGGTCAACAAATGAATTCTACGTTGCTGGTGGCGGTGTACCTCCACTAGCCAATGGTATGGCAACTGCTGCTGATTGGATGAGTGCTGCGTCATTCATTTCAATGGCGGGTATTATCTCGTTTGCGGGTTACGACGGAAGTGTTTACTTAATGGGGTGGACCGGTGGTTATGTACTACTGGCTATGTGTTTAGCGCCTTACTTACGTAAATTCGGCAAGTTTACCGTGCCAGATTTTATCGGTGACCGTTACTACTCACGTACAGCGCGTTTAGTGGCTATTTTATGTGCCATCTTTATTTGTTTTACTTACATTGCGGGTCAAATGCGTGGTGTTGGTGTAGTGTTCTCTCGTTTCTTAGAAGTTGAAATTGAAACCGGTGTGTACATCGGTATGATCATTGTTTTCTTCTATGCCGTACTTGGTGGCATGAAAGGTATTACTTACACGCAAGTTGCGCAGTACTGTGTACTAGTGTTTGCTTATTTAGTACCGGCTATTTTCATCTCTATGATGGCAACAGGTCACTTTTTCCCACAAACTGGTTTTGGTGCCACGCTAAGTGATGGCTCTGGAATGTATGTATTGGATAAACTTGACGGTTTAAGTGCTGAGCTTGGTTTTGGCCAATACACTGAAGGTTCTAAGAGCATAATTGATGTATTTGCAATCACAGGTGCTCTTATGGTGGGTACAGCCGGTTTACCACACGTAATTGTTCGCTTTTTCACTGTTCCTCGCGTAAAAGACACACGTATTTCAGCAGCGTGGACACTGGTGTTTATTGCTATTGTTTACACAACAGCACCCGCAGTAGCTTCGTTTGCCCGTGTAAACATGATTGACACAATAAATGGTAAAGACGGAAGCGGTACAGCGTATGCAGAGGCACCAGCTTGGATCAAAAACTGGGAACGCACAGGCCTAATCACCTTTAATGATAAAAATGGTGACGGCAAAATGTTCTACACATCAGGTAAAATCACTGACCCTAATAGCGCAAACGAAGTAAATGTTGACCGCGATATTATGGTACTAGCGAATCCTGAAATAGCCGACTTACCAGCCTGGGTTATTGCACTCGTTGCAGCAGGTGGTATTGCCGCGGCGCTATCGACTACAGCGGGCTTACTATTGGTTATTTCAACCTCAGTATCGCACGATTTACTTAAACGGACACTCAAACCGGATATAACCGACAAGCAAGAATTACTTGCAGCGAGGTTGGCAGCGATGATTGCTATTGTAATATCCGCTTACTTTGGGATTAACCCGCCAGGATTTGTGGCCTCGGTTGTTGCCTTTGCCTTCGGCTTAGCGGCGGCGAGCTTCTTCCCTGCAATTATTATGGGGATTTTCTCTAAATCAATGAATAAACATGGTGCAATTGCAGGCATGGTAACGGGTATCACCTTTACTGCTGCATACATCATCTACTTCAAGTTTGTGAGTCCAGAGCTTAATAGCCCAGAAAATTGGTTCTTAGGTATTTCACCTGAAGGGATTGGTTTAGTAGGCATGATCATTAACTTTGCAGTAGCTGCAGGTGTTATGAAAATGACTCAACCGACACCAGTTGAAATTCAAGAAATGGTTGAAGGTATTCGTAATCCTAAAGGGTCTAGTGAAGCGCATGCTCACTAATCCATATATCTAATGATATAACGCATCAAAGCCCGACTTAAGTCGGGCTTTTTATTTGTTTAAATAATGACTACATTAAATAATCGCTATATTAAATAACCATATTTCAGGTTAAGTCGCTTTTTTATTGAGGATGATTTATGAGTAGTGAGCAACAGGAAGTCGCGCAGTTTATTAACAAGCAAGCACCATTTTCAATGTTACAGGACAGTGCCTGCAGTTATTTTGTTAACCATCTCGATAGTATTTATTTGACCCGAGAAAACCAAACGCAATGGCTTAACAGTGAACAGCCTAAATTATTTTTAATTCGTTCCGGGTTATACGATTTAGTGGATGCTCAAGGCGATACGGTAACGCGTTTAACTCAAGGTGATTACTTTGGTTATCCCTCGTTACTGACGGGAGATTCAATACAAAACAGTTTAGAAGTACAAAAAGAGGGCATTGTCTATATGCTCGACCAAACGGATTTTGATTACTTACGTCGAGAATATAAAGCATTCGAGCAATACTTTGTTCGTGCTCATGCTAATCGATTGCTGTCATCACATTATAAAAGTAATAACGACAGCTGGTCTGAGCGTAAAATATCAGAGATCATGACTCGCAAAGCGATTACGCTGCCCCCCGATGCCAGCATCCGTCATAGTGCTAAAAAAATGCAAGAGCATGGGATTTCATCAATGATGATCACCGAAAATTCGCATCTTGTTGGAGTAGTTACAGATCGGGATTTACGTAACCGAGTGCTTGCTGATGAAGTGGATCCCGCGCAAGCTATTAATAGTATTATGACCAATAAGCCTAAGTTTATATTTGAAAATAACCGCGTATTTTCAGCGCTGCACTTAATGCTTAAGCATAATATTCATCATTTACCTGTGCTTGACGAAAACCACAAACCGCTAGGAATGATCACCAGTACAGACTTACTACGCCAACAAAAAAGCGACCCAGTGCAGCTAATTGGTCGTATTTACAAGGCCCATAATGTGGCTGATTTAAAACGTTACGCGAAAGAAATTCCTGAGTTATTAAAAGGGTTTTCAAATAATATTGATGATATTTCGCTGATCGGAAAGTTACTCAGTGGTTTAACCGATGCGTTGACCTCGCGGCTAATTTTTTTATTTCAACAACACCATGGCGCCGCGCCAACCAGTTTTAGTTTTATTTGTTTTGGCTCTCAAGCGCGCGAAGAGCAAACACTGCATTCAGATCAAGATAATGGCTTGTTATTACCTGATGGTCTAAACGATGAACAGCACGCATATTTTAAACAGATGGGCGAATTTGTTTGTGAAAACTTAGTTGAGTGCGGCATTCGTCGTTGTCCTGGTAACATAATGGCTAGCAGTGATGCGTGTCGAATGAGTGTTAGTGATTGGGGGGCGAAGTTTTTAAAGTGGATCACCAGTCCCACACCCCAGGCAATGCTCAACTGTAAAATCTTTTTTGATCTGCGCTTTATTGAAGGCTCAACCACACTCTATAGCCAGTTTTGTGAAGAGTTGACCCATATTTCTCGCAACGATCTTTTTTATGCGGCAATGGCCAGCGATGTTAACGCTAACAGTGCGCCGATTGGTTTATTCAATAACTTTAAAACCGAAAAAACAGAGCAACACCATAAGTACATCGATCTTAAAAAGCGCGGGGTGGTGATCATTAACGATCTAGCGCGACTTTATGCATTAAAAGTAGGCATTCGCCGTGCTAACACCCAAGAGCGATTAGACGCCTTATTAAAGTATTCACTATTAAGCAAAGAAGATATTTATAATTTAAAAGATTGTTGGCGATTTTTAACTCAGCTTCGGCTGCGCACGCAAATAAATGAAGAAGGGTTACCTAGTAATTGCATTAACCCAGACAAACTCAATTCGTTAGAACGTCATCAGCTTAAAGAAGCGTTTTACCTAGTAAAACAAGCGCAGCAAGGCGCGGCGTTTAAATTTGCGCGTGGGAGTTTGTAACAATAATGGTTAAGCTGCTTATTACGCGATACTTAAAGCGTCGCCATTTGCTTGCGCAAAGTGCTTTAAAGCAACGTTATTTAGTGATTGATTTGGAATTAACAGGGCTTGATCCTAAACAACATGAAATTGTCTCGGTTGCTTGGGTACTGATTGAGAATCAATGTATCAAAAACAGTCAATCGCGGCATATCGTTAATAAAGAGGTTAAAAGTCTAGAGCAAAGCCCTGTTTTTCACGGCATTAGTACTGACTCGGTGGCACAAGGGCAAAGCCTACAGAGTATTTTAATGTCTTTAAGCGCTCACTTTAGTGACTGCATTTTAGTATTTCATAATGCCATGCTCGACTGGGGCTTTTTAAAGTTAGCACTAAAAAATGCAGGGATCACCCAGCGGCCTAAGCTGATCATCGATACCTTACAAATAGAAAAAAAGCGCTTACTGCAACACGCAAGCGATATAAAATTAGATGATTTAACCTTAAATGAATGCCGTAATCGCTACGATTTACCAAGCTATCATTGCCATCATGCGCTTACCGATGCACAAGCCACTGCTGAATTGTTATTAGCCCAATGCCATCAAATAGGCGCCGGTAAAGAACTTAAAGTAGGGGATCTAACGTAGGTTGGTTAAGGACAGCGAAACCCAACTATAAGAAACCCAACTATAAAGTATGCACTAAGCTTAATTGCATGCAGTTTACTTTTATTCTTGTTTGTATAATTATGGGAACGCGTATTTTATTAAAAATTCAAGGAACGAATATGAAACTTATCACCGCTATTTTTATTACCTTATGCCCTCTTATTACTTTTGCTAATTCAAGCGTGCCAACTAATCGTCATATTTCTGTACATGGCACAGCTGAGGTATTAGTTGAGCCAGATATGGCTCAAATTATATTTGAAGTAAAAAGCATTGAAGATACATTACTTGAAGCTAAACGTGACCTTGATGGCCGAGTTAGCGTGTTACTTGAAGAATTAGATAAATATGATTTTGGCCAAGGCGATGTTCATATATCGGGTTTAAAAAGCAAGGTATACACTAAGGTTGGTACAGAATCAGGGATTGCTTTAAGCGATAATTATTTAGCTCTGAAAACAGTTAAAGTCACATTGAAAGATATTAAAAAAGTCGATGAATTTATTGATTTTGCTCAACGCTTACAAATAGACAATATCAAAAAAATTAATGGTTTATCCTCCAAGGCCACGCAGTTAGAGGCAGAGGCAACACAACTAGCAATTGATAACGCAAAAGCGAAGGGAAATAAGCTCGCTCAGTCTTTTGGTGCTGAACTTGGCAACGTTTATAGTATTAGTGCAAATTCCAGTAGCTCAGATTACGACGCGAGCGGTGTTAAGCACATTGTTTTATCTAGCCACAGAAATAGCATGGCTGCTAGAAATAACGAGAACCCATTTACGCAGCAGCAATATTTAGGTGCAAGAATAAGCGTTAAAGCATCAATAAACGTGGTGTTTGATTTAAAACTAAAATAGCAAATATCGCAAAGCCGAGTTAAAAGTAAAAGCGCATTGCGTGTTGATTATGGCGTTAATTTAAAGTTTCTAATGCTTGGCTCTTATAATCACAGGCAAGGTCGATTACAATACCGCCATCTAAAAGGCGACGCTGCCTTTCTCTGTACGTAACTAGAGTGGATTTTATATTTCATGGCAATCAAACTTGCAATTAATGGTTTTGGTCGTATTGGTCGAAATATTGTCCGTGCACTATACGAATCAGGCTTAAGCGACGAGATCAAAATTGTTGCAATTAACGAACTAGCCGACCCTGAAGCTATTGCCCATTTATTAAAATACGACACCTCTCATGGTCGTTTTACTTTTCCAGTTAAACTAGGTGAAGACACTATCAGCGTTGCTGATGACACCATTGCGTTATTTTGTGAAGAAAATCCAGTTGAATTACCGTGGCAAACGCTAGATGTTGACGTGGTGCTTGAATGTACTGGCGTGTATCACTCACGTGAGCATGCACAGTTACATATTGCCGCAGGTGCTAAAAAAGTGTTGTTTTCGCACCCTGCTGATAATGATGTAGATGCCACCATAGTGTATGGCATAAACGACGATGAGCTGAAAAACGAGCATACTATTGTCTCTAATGGTTCGTGTACCACCAACTGCGTTGTTCCTGTTATTAAAGTACTCGATGATGCCTTTGGTATTGAGTCTGGCGCTATTACAACTATTCATGCGTCAATGAACGATCAGCAAGTGATTGATGCGTATCACCATGATTTACGCCGAACTCGTGCCGCCAGCCAATCTATTATTCCGGTAGACACAAAATTAGCCCGTGGTATCGACCGTATTTTACCTAAATTTAAAGGCCGCTTTGAGGCCATTGCCGTTCGTGTACCGACTATTAATGTGACCGCCATGGATTTAAGTGTCACGGTAAATACCGATGTAGATTTAAGTGCGGTTAATAGTGCGCTTAAAGCACAAGCTAAAGATAGGCTTGAGGGTATTTTAAGTTACACCGAAGAGCCGCTGGTGTCGGTTGATTTTAACCACGATCCCCATTCTTGTATTATTGATGGCACACAGACACGTGTTAGTCATAAGCGGCTGATAAAATTACTAGTTTGGTGTGATAATGAGTGGGGGTTTGCGAATCGCATGCTTGATACCGCTCGTGCTATGATGGCATTTAAGTAATATTTAAAACGTATTTATTGGTTTAGTATCGTTAACTAAGGAGATGTTCATGTCGGTCATAAAAATGGCAGATTTAGATTTAAACGGCAAGCGTGTATTAATTCGTGAAGATTTAAATGTACCCGTTAAAGCAGGTAAAGTGACGTCAGACGCACGTATTCGTGCTGCACTACCTACTATCAAACTTGCGCTAGAAAAAGGTGCAAAAGTGATGGTTATGTCACACCTAGGCCGTCCTACGGAAGGGCAATACGAAGACGAATTTTCATTAGCACCCGTTGTTGATTACTTAAATGATGCACTTGAGCAAACTGTTCGCCTAGAAAAAGATTACTTAAACGGCGTTGATGTTGCAGATAATGAAGTGGTTGTTTTTGAAAACGTACGTTTTAACAAAGGCGAGAAAAAAGACGACGAAGCCTTATCAAAGCAACTCGCTGCATTATGTGATGTTTACGTAATGGATGCTTTTGGTACTGCGCATCGCGCACAAGCGTCAACCCATGGTGTGGGTCTGTTTGCTGATGTAGCGTGTGCCGGTCCATTATTATCGGCTGAACTAGACGCCTTAGGCAAAGCACTTGATAACCCAGCCCGTCCGTTAGTGGCGATTGTGGGTGGTTCTAAAGTATCAACTAAATTAACCGTACTTGATTCGTTATCTAAAATTGTCGATCAGCTTGTTACCGGCGGTGGTATTGCCAATACCTTTATTGCAGCTGCTGGTCATCCTGTAGGTAAGTCGCTTTATGAGGCTGATTTAATGGATGAAGCAAATCGTTTATGCGCTGCAGCGAAAGCCAACGATGGTGAAATACCGGTACCGACAGATGTTGTTGTGGGTAATGAGTTTTCAGAGTCAGCTGTAGCCACACTTAAAGATGTAAGTGAAGTCACCAGCGACGATATGATTTTTGATATTGGCCCTGATACCGCAAATCAACTTGCAAAAATTATTGCTAATGCGGGCACTGTTGTATGGAATGGCCCAGTGGGTGTGTTTGAGTTTGATCAATTTGGTAATGGCACTCGCGCTATTGCAAAAGCGATTGCTGATTCAAGCGCATTTTCTATTGCTGGTGGTGGTGACACCCTAGCGGCAATTGATAAGTATGGCATTAGTGATAAAGTATCGTATATCTCTACAGGTGGTGGTGCGTTCTTAGAGTTTTTAGAAGGCAAAAAACTACCTGCAGTTGCAATGCTAGAATCACGCGCTAAATAATACCTAGGGTATTAGCTAGCCGTAAAGCAGATGTGCTAATCCCACATCTGCTACAATTAACGAGTAAATACCTCTCACTTTTATTTAGTCGTTAATAATATGAATTTTAGGTCATATACCTTTTAATTCATGGCGCAGTGATTGCGCCAAACTAACAAATCCGTTCAAACTAGGTAGTAAAATAACTACCGATAAATTGGAGAATACCCAATGGCTTTAATCAGTATGCGACAACTTCTTGATCATGCCGCAGAGCATGGTTACGGTGTACCCGCGTTTAATGTAAATAACCAAGAGCAAATGCGTGCAATTATGGAAGCGGCTGATAAAACAAACAGCCCAGTTATTGTACAAGGTTCTGCGGGCGCACGTGCGTATGCCGGTGCACCTTTTATTCGTCATATGATTTTAGCGGCAGTGGAAGAATGGCCACATATTCCTGTGGTTATGCATCAGGATCATGGTACATCACCGGGTGTATGTCAGCGTTCAATTCAGCTAGGTTTTTCATCAGTAATGATGGATGGCTCATTAATGAGCGATGGTAAAACACCTTCAAGCTACGATTACAACGTTGATGTAACACGTAAAACAGTTGAAATGGCGCATGCGTGTGGCGTATCTGTAGAGGGTGAGCTAGGTGTATTAGGTTCACTTGAAACTGGTGAAGCGGGTGAAGAAGATGGTGTTGGCGCTGAGGGTAAACTTACCACTGAGCAAATGCTAACAAATCCAGAAGAAGCGGCAGACTTTGTAAATAAAACCCATGTTGATGCGCTGGCTATTGCCTGTGGGACATCACACGGTGCCTACAAATTTACTCGTCCACCAACCGATGATATTTTAGCAATTGATCGTATTAAAGAAATTCACGCGCGTATACCAAATACCCACTTAGTAATGCATGGTTCGTCTTCTGTTCCACAAGAGTGGTTAGAAGTGATCAACCAATACGGTGGCGAAATTCCAGAAACTTACGGCGTGCCAGTTGAGCAAATCGTTGAAGGTATTAAATATGGTGTGCGTAAGGTAAACATTGATACTGACTTACGTTTAGCGTCTACCGGTGCGATTCGTCGTCATTTAGCGATGAACCCGTCTAACTTCGACCCACGTAAGTTTTTAGCTGCTGCAACCCAAGCAATGACTGATATTTGTATCGCTCGTTACGAAGCGTTTGGTACTGCTGGCCAAGCAAGTAAAATTAAGCCAATTTCATTAGATGAAATGCACCTTAAATACTTAAGCGGTGAGTTAAACCCAAAAATAAAGTAATGGACCAATAATAGCGATATTATTGCACTCATTCAAAAAGCCAGTTGCCTATGCGCTGGCTTTTTTGATCTATGAGGGATCAGTATTTTACCTAGTTATTAATTAGGGATCACTCGATTACTAACTTGTCATATCTGGGATCATTACTTTACTAAGTAAAAGACTTAAAGTGACGTATTTTAAACTTTTGAGTGTTACGCATTATATAGAGTGAGCACAAAACATACAAAAAATCATTAGTTTAGCTTTGTTGGTGGGTAAAATAGTGATCCGTAAAGGGATCTGCTTGATAAAACTCTGATCCCAGCATTTAAGATCATAATAAACCTGATCTAAACACTATTAAGCAGGTGCTAACTTTTATTATTAAGCGTGAAAATTAATGCTAGTTAGTAATTTGATGATCCCATGTTGATACCATAAATAGTGACTTTAATGATTGATTCTTTTTACTGCAAACCGCTTTTTTATTACTGCTCAAGATGATAAAAATATGACAAATTCTATTTTTTGTCACTATTTTGTGTTTTTTTTACACTCATTTTAATTTAGACGTTACACTTTAATAAAAATGTCATACTTAGTCATAATAATGAAACCTACTCAATAGCCTAAGAGATAAATTGGAATGTCACGTAAAGTATTAGTCGTTGATGACGAAGCACCTATCAGGGAAATGTTGGTTTTTGTTTTAGAACAAAATGGGTTTCAAGCCATTGAGGCAGAAGATTATGATTCTGCAATATCAGCAATGGTTGAACCTTATCCAGATATGGTGTTACTCGATTGGATGCTACCTGGCGGTAGTGGAATTCAAATCGCTAAAAAATTCAAACAAAATGATCACACACGCCAAATTCCTATCATTATGCTGACAGCCCGCGGCGAAGAAGAAGATAAAATACGCGGTTTAGAAGTCGGTGCTGATGATTACGTTACAAAACCGTTTTCACCTAAAGAGTTAATGGCGCGTATTAAAGCGGTTATTCGTCGTGTTGCTCCTACCTCACTTGAAGAGGCCATTGAAGTACATGGTTTACGTTTAGATCCTATTTCGCATCGTGTGACATCAGGTGGCAGTGAGCTAGATATGGGGCCAACGGAGTTTAGACTGTTACACTTTTTTATGACCCACCCTGAGCGTGTATATAGCCGAGAGCAATTACTTGATCATGTATGGGGTACTAACGTTTATGTTGAAGACAGAACTGTAGATGTTCATATTCGTCGCTTGCGTAAGGCAATTGCTACGCTTGGGCATGACCGCTTAGTACAAACAGTTCGCGGTGCTGGTTATCGCTTTTCGAGTAAATTATAAGTTTACTTCGTAAGTCACAATCTATTAACCTAGCATAGTCAAACCATCTGCTAGCGTTTATAAGGTAAAGAGCGTGTATGTATCGAGTTATTAACAAGCAGGCGTTAACTAAACGGCTGTTTGTCTATTTTATACCTTTGCTTTTAATTGGGGTGCTTATTGGTGCCCCATTTTTGATGTTGTTTTTGGGCGCTTTTTCGCTACTTTTGTGGCATTACCATCAGCTTTATCGCTTAAGTGACTGGCTGCATAATCAACGCAGCTTTAACCCGCCTGAAGGGGAAGGGTCGTGGGAGCAAGTATTTGAGGGTATTTACCAACTGCAGCACCGTAATCGTAAGAAGCGTAATGAGTTGGCAGAACTAATACGGCGTTTTCGCGACGGCGCTGAGGCCGTGCCCGATGCCGTTGTTGTGCTACAAAACGACTTATCAATTGTGTGGTGTAATCAGCTTGCACTCAAAGTGCTAGGGTTACAGTGGCCGGTTGATCATGGTCAGCGTTTAGATAACTTAATTCGCGATCCTAAATTTGCTAAATATATGCGTCGTAAAGAGTTTAGCGATGCTCTGGAGCTTGAAAGTGGCCACAGTGTTGAGCAAGTCCTTGAGTTTAGGGTGATGCCTTATGCCAATACACAGTTGTTGGTAGTGGTACGCGATGTTACTCGCTTAAAGCAACTTGAGCAGATGCGTAAAGACTTTGTAGCAAACGTCTCTCATGAGCTTAGAACCCCTTTAACTGTTGTTACCGGCTACCTTGAAATGCTCGATAGTGATTCACTTCCCCCGCCTGCAATGTGGAATAAAGCACAAACTACTATGCTAGAGCAATGTAAGCGTATGGATAGCTTGGTGAATCAGCTGTTGTCGTTATCGCGCATCGAAGGGGGAAAGCGACACAGTAATGACAAAGCGGTGAATGTGCCACGATTATTAAACTTAATTGAAACAGAAGCGCAATCTATTAATCAAGACAAAGGCCATCAACTTATTTTTAAGATTGATGCATCGCTTGATATTACCGGAGCTGAGGATGAACTTAGAAGTGCCTTTTCAAATTTAGTATTTAATGCCATTCATTATACTAAACCAGGCGGTAAAATTGAGGTACTTTGGCAGCGCAATAATGAACAAGCATGTTTTAGTGTTACCGATAATGGTGATGGTATTGCACCTGAGCATATTAACAGGTTAACTGAGCGTTTTTATCGAGTAGATAAAGCCAGAAGCCGCACCACAGGTGGCTCAGGCTTAGGTTTAGCTATTACCAAGCATGTGCTTACTCGCCATGGTAGTCAATTAAAAATTCACAGCGAGCTGGGTAAAGGTTCTTGTTTTTCTTTCGCGTTTTCAAGCGATAGACTTATCGTTATTTCGCCATTAGTAGCAAACAACACAAGTAGTCATAAAAGTGTCATTTAAGAGTCACACCATTGTCATGTACTCACTTTAGAGTGAACCGCAGTTAGGAAATGGGACGAACAAACTGGAGAACCCCAAAATGAAATTTAAAAACTTAGTTGCCGCAATGGGTGTGGCTGTTACAACATTTGTATCTGCACAAGCGGTTGCATTAGAAGACGGTATTCCTGAGTATCAAAAAATTAGCGGTGTATCAGGTAACTTTTCATCGGTAGGGTCTGACACATTAGCCAACATGATGACCTTTTGGGCTGAAGAATATAAGCGCATTTATCCAAATGTAAATATTCAAATTCAAGCGGCAGGTTCGTCTACTGCGCCACCAGCACTAACAGAAGGTACGGCTAATTTAGGTCCAATGAGCCGTGCAATGAAGTCAAAAGAAATTGAAGCATTTGAAAAGCGTCATGGCTACAAACCAACACAAGTGCGAGTAGCAATTGATGCGTTGGCAGTATTTGTACACAAAGATAACCCAATCGAAGGACTACGCATTGATCAAATCGATGCTATTTTCTCATCAACTCGTAAATGTGGTGCATCAGAGCAAGTAAATCGCTGGAGTGATGTTGGTCTAGAAGGTGATTGGGCTGCAAAAGACGTGCAATTATACGGACGTAACTCAGTATCAGGTACTTACGGTTACTTTAAAAAGAAAGCGTTATGTAAAGGTGATTTCCGCAATAACGTGAACGAGCAACCGGGATCGGCTTCTGTTGTACAGTCAATTTCAGCGTCATTAAATGCGATTGGTTACTCTGGCATTGGTTATAAAACATCGGGTGTGCGTACTGTTCCGTTATCTAAAAAAGGCACTAACTTTGTTGATGCCACGCTTGAAAACGTAGCACAAGGTAAATACCCACTGTCACGTTTCTTATATGTTTATGTAAATAAACACCCAAATAAGCCACTTGGCCCAGTTGAAGCTGAGTTTTTAAAGATGGTACTTTCTCAAGACGGTCAAAAAATTGTAGAAAAAGATGGTTATGTGCCACTTTCTGCAAAGTTAGTTGAATTAGAGCTTAAAAAGTTAGGTCTGAAATAAGCAGCTAGCAACCAAAGTAAATAATAAAAAACCGCTCAATGAGCGGTTTTTTTTGTTTTACTTAAAATTATTTAGTTCGTTGCTTTACCTAAGTTTTCAGCTTGCACTTTGCATTGATTGTAAGCCTCAATACATTTTGATGAGCAAACCTGCGATTTAAGACTATCGGTGGTTGTTTGCTGCTCACAGCTGGTTTCACATTGATAACTTTGTTGAGCACATTGATTAAG
Organism: Pseudoalteromonas sp. P1-16-1b; assembly: GCF_001401785.1. GTDB lineage: Bacteria > Pseudomonadota > Gammaproteobacteria > Enterobacterales > Alteromonadaceae > Pseudoalteromonas > Pseudoalteromonas undina. Next base: position 57,665 of record NZ_LKGQ01000018.1, read on the forward strand.
TGCTGGATTACCCGCCTGGCTCTGGCAGCCAGCAAGAACTGCAAACGAAAAAGCCACGAGGCTAGTTTTAATAAAAGTTTTCATGCTTATCCTTAAAATGAGGCCACACCAGTATTAAACTTCAACCTGAATATTGTCGATTAATCTAACACTACCTAAAAAGGCGGCAGCTAAAATTACAAATCGTGTATCTTCGAGTGTAGCAGCTTTTAATGTATCTCGTTGAGCTATCGAAAAATAATCTGGTTTTAGGCCTGCGTCTTCTAATGCGCTCTTCGCTTCACTTTCCAGTGTGGCAAAGTCTTTATTACCGTTTTTTAGTTGCTGCGCACAGTGTTTTAAGGTGTTAAATAAAACAGGAGCGGTTTGTCTTTCCTCAGTTGATAAATACCCATTACGAGAGCTCATGGCAAGGCCGCTAACTTCACGCATGGTGGGTACACCAATAATTTCTACTGGTATCGATAAATCAGTGGCCATAGTTTTAACAACTTGTAGCTGCTGAAAGTCTTTTTCACCAAAGCAAGCGTAATCAGGTTGTACTAAATTAAATAGCTTAGTAACAACAGTTGCTACGCCTTTAAAGTGACCTGGGCGTGAACCGCCACAATACCCCATTGAAATACCAGGCACATCAACAAAGCTTTGCGCGCCTAAACCATTAGGGTAAATAGTTTCTACACTGGGGATAAACAAAATATCTGTTTCAAGATCGGCTAACCCTTGTTTATCAGCATCTAGAGTACGCGGATAGCTGTCTAAATCTTCGTTAGCGCCAAATTGCATTGGGTTAACAAAAATACTCACGACCACTTTGTCGGCTAGTGTTTTTGCTTTTTCTACCAGTGAAAAATGACCACGGTGTAGATTACCCATAGTAGGCACAAGTGCCACGCTTAAACCGGCCTGGCGCCAAGCTTTAACTTGACTGCGTAATGATTTAATTTCAGTGATTGACTGCATTATTTAAACTCGTGTTCAGCGCTTGGGAATACGCCGCTTTTGACATCGTTACAATACTTTTTAACAGCAGCAGGCATATTGCCTGTTTCAAGTAAAAAGTTTTTTGAAAATTTAGGAATATAACCTGCAGAAATGCCCACCAAGTCATGCATAACCAAAATTTGGCCATCGGTTACATTACCTGCACCAATCCCGATTGTAGGGATGCTCAATGACTCTGTAACGCGTTTTGCTAAGGCACTTGGAATACATTCAAGCACCAGTAGTTGTGCGCCTGCCGCTTCTAATGCTTTTGCATCGGCAATAATTTTTTGTGCTTGAGCTTCTTCACGGCCTTGGATTTTAAAACCACCGAATACATGCACTGATTGCGGTGTAAGCCCCAAATGGCCACATACCGGGATACCTTGTTGGGTTAGCGATTTAATACTGTCATGCAGCCATTCACCGCCTTCAAGTTTGACCATATTAGCACCAGCACGCATCAGCTCTGCAGCATTTTTACATGCGTCGCTTGGGTTTGCGTAGGTCATAAACGGTAAGTCAGCTATAACAAATAAGTCACGGCTTCCCGCGCGCACACAGCGAGTATGGTAGGCAATTTCTTGGTTTGTAACCGCTAAGGTGTCGTCGCCACCTTGTAATACCATACCCAAAGAATCACCAACTAAAACAACATCAACGCCGTTATCATGAAATAACTTAGCAAAACTAGCATCGTATGCTGTTAACGCAGTGATCTTATTACTTTCAGCCTTCATTTTATTCAAAGTTGAAACGGTTATTTTAGACATAATATTCTCGCAGACAATGGCCTTAATTAATTACCGTGGTAATTGTTGTAAGTCGTTAAGCGGTAGGGTATTTGCTATCTGTTGGATAGATGCGCCGCTAGGTAAAATCAGTTCTGGTGCAATTTCTTGCAGTGGGTAAACAACAAATTCTCGCTCAGTTAATCCGTAATGAGGTACGGTTAAACGTTCGGTATTTAAAATGTGTTCACCAAATAATAAAATATCAATATCCAATGTGCGTGCGCCCCAGCGCTCGGCCTTTCTAACTCGCCCATGTTCCAGCTCAATGGCTTGGGTTAAATCGAGTAGTTGCTCTGGCTCAAGTGAAGTGTTAATACAGGCGACAGCATTCACATAATCGGGTTGATCTTGTGGTCCCATAGGCCTGCTCGCATAATAATGCGAGCAGGCTATAAATTCGCTGTTTGGCAAGCTTTCAAGTGCAATAACAGCGTTATCAAGTTGTTTTTTAGGGCTGTTAAGGTTTGCACCTAACCCCAAATAGACACGTTGCATTATTTACTCAGTAGGCTTTTTTGTGGTACGACGGCGAGGTCGCTTACGTGGTTTTGGACCGCCTTGATGACCAAGCTCTCGCACCATTTCTTTTTGGCCATTAATATCTTGGCCTAAGTACTGTGTCCACCACTGTGCCAGCTCTGTATGCTCAGTTTCACCAGCATCAACACGCAATAATAAAAAATCATAAGCGGCTTTAAAGCGCGGCTGCTGTGTTAAACGATAGGCACGTTGGCCAGCACGTTTATCTAAGCGTTGTTGAATATGCCAAATATCACGAGCACCTAAAGTAAAGCGTTTTGGTACGGCAATATGTTGAGCATTCTCACTAAGTACTTTATTAATTGCCTGAGCAAATGCATCGTATTCTGAAAGTTGCTCTTGGCGTCGAATTTTTTCAGTTCGTTCAATCAGTGGGAACCACAATAATGCTGCAAATACGAATGCAGGAGTTACTTTCTTATCTGCATTAATACGTATGTCGGTGTTTGCAAACATCTGCTTTATGAAGGTTTCTTCAAGTCCGCCTGGGTTTTTATCTAAAATACGGTCTAGCTCAGGAAATAACGATTTAAATAAGCCGTACTGACGCAGCATTATAAAGTTTTGCTGTGCTTTGCCGTTTAAAAATAGCTTGAGTATTTCTTCAAATAAACGCGCTGGCGGAATATTATCAAGTAAGCTCGCTAATTCGGTAATCGGTTTTTCGCTTGCTGATGCTATTTGCATATCTAACTTAGTGGCAAAGCGCACTGCGCGGAGCATACGTACCGGATCTTCACGGTAGCGTGTTTCAGGATCGCCAATTAACTCAATTTGTTTTGCTTTGATAGCGGCTAAGCCATTTGCGTAATCGTAAACACAAAAATCATTAATTGAGTAGTACAAAGCGTTGATTGAAAAATCACGACGTTCTGCATCTTCTTCAATACTGCCAAATACGTTATCGCGAAGAAGTTGCCCGTGCTCACTTGACTGACTAATTTGATTTTTATCTTCTTGTGCTTCGTGATGGCCGCGCATTGTAGCCACTTCAATAATCTCACGGCCAAAAACAATGTGCGCTAAACGAAAGCGACGACCAATTAAGCGACAGTTACGAAACAGTTTTTTTACTTGCTCAGGAGTGGCATTGGTTACAACATCAAAATCTTTAGGCTGTTGACCTAACAATACATCGCGAATGCAACCACCAACTAAGTAAGCATCATAGCCACCATCTTTTAGGCGGTAGAGTACTTTGATTGCATTTGGGCTAAATTGTTTGCGAGAAATACCATGCTCACCTCTAGGGATCACTAACGGCTCACTGCTGATTGCGACATTTTCGTTATTGGCACTTGGGCCGATAATTTGTCGACAAAATTGAAAAAGCTTGGAAATAATAGTCTGTCTCCTAGAGAAGCGGTTGATTGGCTCGCCATTGCAATCAAAATCACAGCAAGTATTCACTTAAAGCGTGATTCTTACCGTTTAATGTAATTAGCATATATTTAGGCGGCTATCATATACCAGCAAGGTAAAAAAATTAAGTTGCAGCGCTGAAATTAAGCCATTTTTAACGATTTTATTTGAATTAATTCCACGTAATACGTAAAGGGAGGTTAAATCTGTATTTCGCGCTTAGCAGGAACAAGGCTTAAGTTAAAATGCGTCACGGCCCAAGCGAGTAATTGTTCGCAGGTTAAATCCATTAGTTGCTCATGTATTGGCAAGCCTAAAAATTTAAATACAGCTATTAAAGTTGGCTTTGGATTTTGTTTGCAAATTGCAGGGGCGTAATTTTGCTTAGACAGTTTAAACCCTGGTTTTGCTACAGCCAAAGGCAAATGAGCAAATTCTGGAATAGGGCAATTTAGTTGTTTAAATAAGCTAATTTGACGCGCAGTCGGCTCGATCAAATCAGCGCCCCGTACAATACGATTAATCCCTTGCTCAATGTCATCAATTACCACCACCAGTTGATAGGCAAATAAACCATCGCTGCGTTTTATTATGTAATCTTCATGAGCGAGTGCTGGGTCCACGTCAATATGCCCTTGAATAAGGTCTTTATAATCAACGGTTGCATGGCATTGAGTTAAACGTAGGGCATGACCTTGCTCACTTAGTTGGCTGTGTTTACATTGCCCTTGATAAATACCGCCGAGGGCTTTTATTTGCTTACGAGAGCATTGGCAGGCATAAACAAGCTGTTGTTGTGACAGAGAGTGAACGGCATCTTGATAAATAGTAAGACGCTGTGTTTGGTACACAACGTTTTCATCCCAATTGAGGTTGTAGGCTTCTAAGGTATTTAGGATATCGGTGGCGGCGCCTTTTACAACGCGAGTGGTGTCTATATCTTCAATGCGAACTAACCACTTTCCTTGGTTAGCTTTTGCATCAAGGTAGCTACCTACAGCCGCCACAAGTGAGCCAAAATGTAACGGTCCGGACGGAGACGGTGCAAATCGGCCGCGATAGTTAGATACTTGCGCAGTAACGGCTGTAGAAGACATGGCTATAATTAATTAGCCGCGTCCAGATTGCTTTTCTTTAATTTCAGCAAGTGTTTTACAATCTACACATAAATCAGCAGTAGGGCGCGCTTCTAGGCGGCGAATGCCAATTTCAATACCACAAGATTCACAAAAGCCAAATTCGTCTTCTTTAATTAATATAATTGTTTTTTCAATTTTTTTAATTAATTTGCGCTCGCGGTCACGCGTTCGAAGCTCTAATGAGAACTCTTCTTCTTGTGCTGCGCGGTCAACGGGATCAGGAAAGTTAGCTGCTTCATCTTGCATGTGTGATTTGGTACGATCAACTTCGTTACGTAAATCATTACGCCAAGTTTCTAAAATTGTTTTAAAATGAGCACGTTGTGCATCATTCATGTACTCTTCACCCGGTTTTTCTTGGTATGGTTCTAAACCGGCTTGAGCCAATAAACCATGTCTTTTTTGGTCTGGCATAACTCTCTCCTAAATCCTTAATTTAATGCCTCAGCATTAGCCGGCGGTATAAATAACAGAAACTCATACCCTAGGCAAATTTATTTTTAAATAATCGAATTAGCTTAACCCTGTTTGGTGATATAAAAGTAGTAAAAGTATTGTATATACTTTTTATCACAGTATTGGTTTATAAACTGGCGTAGTTATATGGGCAATAACAATAAAAACAACTTATTTTTACTTTTTGGTTAAGTATTTTTTGGGCGTGGCGAAATACCAACGTTTAAATGCGCTCTTTTTACTCAACAAATGCTACTTTCTCAACCAAAGTTACTTCACTGGCAGAAATACGGGCTTTATAAGCTAATACTTCTACGCCTTGCTCAATCGATTCGCTAAGTAATTGTGCATAGGTTGAATCTATATGTGCCGCGGCACTCACTTGTGTGATCCCTTGATGTAGCACCGCAAATAGTAATACCGCACGATGCCCTTGTTTTACCATTTCGATTAATTCACGAATATGCTTTTGCCCACGAACTGTTTGCGCGTCAGGGAAGTAACCTTGCCCGCTTTGTGGATGCTCTTCACTTAGGAGCGTGACTGATTTAACTTCAACATAGCAATTGGCTTTACTGCTGTGGGTAAGTAAAAAGTCGATGCGGCTGTTTTCACTGCCATATTTTACTTCACTTCGAACTTGCTGATAGCCTGTCAGCTCTTTAATCACTTCAGCATTAATCGCCTCCTCTACTACTTTATTAGCAACGGCTGTATTTACACAAATAAGCTGTGATAAGTTATTTTGCGTCAGCTCTAATGACTGTGGGTACTTTCGTTTGGTGTTACTGCTAGTGGAATAAAAGGCATTAAAACCAGAGTCAGCACAGCCCGTCATTTTCCCCGTATTAGCACAATGAGCGGTAAAAGTGCTGCCATCACTGAGCTCTAAATCAGCTAAAAAGCGTTTGTAACGTTTTAATAACGTAGCAGATTGTAATGGCGGGGTGTACTTCATTAATGACTTCCTTATATAACCAGGGTTCAGGTTAAGTAAAATAAGACTTTACGGGCTATTTGAGGTTATTTACCGCAAGCAGTTGGGAACTTAAGCGCGCTATAGTAAACTCAACCACACATTTAAGTGCAAGGATATTCTAACATGAGTGAAAAATTTGTTGTTCAATTAAGCGAGCAATCGGCACCAGGACACTGGGGCGAAAGTGCGTCATTATCTTTTAACGAACACGGCGCAACGGTTCATTTATCTGAGCAAGAAACATTAAAAAACGTGCAAAAAGCAGGTCGTACTATTGCAAGCCAAGGTATTAAAAGTGTTGTTCTTGAAGGCGATGTTTGGTGTACAGAGAGCCAATGGGCATTTTATCAAGGCTTTGTATCACCAAAAGTACTGCACGGTGTTGAGTTTGTTGATAATGCACAATCTGATTTAAAAGAACTTGCTGATTTAAAAGCTTCAGCAACGTGGGCACGTGAAATGGTTAACGGCACCGCCGATGACATTTACCCAGAGAGCCTAGCAGAAAAAGCGGCTGAATTTATTCAATCACTGGCACCAGAACATGTTAGCTACCAAATAATAAAAGGCGATGCGCTATTAGAGCAGCAATGGATTGGTATTCATGCTGTAGGTCGTGGTAGTGAACGCCCACCAGTGTTACTTGAGCTTGATTACAATCCAACTGGCGATGATAACGCACCAGTAAGCGCTGCACTTGTAGGTAAAGGTATTACGTTTGACTCAGGTGGTTACTCAATTAAGTCTAGCGAAGGCATGTTAGGCATGAAATGCGACATGGGCGGAGCGGCAACAGTTACCGCAGGTTTAGCATTGGCCATTAACCGTGGTGTAGAAAAGCGTATTAAGCTGTTTTTATGTTGTGCAGAGAACTTAATTTCCGGTCATGCATACAAACTAGGTGACATTCTTACCTACAAAAATGGCACAAGCGTTGAAATTGTAAACACGGATGCTGAAGGTCGTTTAGTATTAGCTGATGGCCTAATGGCGGCAGGTGAGACAGGTGCACCACTTATTATTGATGCAGCAACATTGACGGGCGCAGCCCTTGTTGCCGTTGGTCAAGAATACAACGCGTTATTTGCCCTTGATAAAGAGCTAGTGCGTGAAGTAGAAGACTTTGCATCACAAGAAATGGAAGCCGCTTGGCCATTACCGCTTGAAAAGTGGCATCAACAAAACTGCCCATCACCGTATGCAGATACAGCAAACAGCCGTGCACAAAAAGGCGGTGGTTATGGTGGTGCTTCAAATGCAGCAGGTTTCTTATCTCGCTTTGTGCCAAACGATGGCAAAGGTTGGGTACACATTGATTTAGCGGCTGCATTTAATATGGGTGGTGGCACTAGTCAGTGGGCTTCAGGTGCAACTACCCAAGGTATGCGTACAGTAGCGCGCACCTTGCTTGAAAAGGCCTAATCAATTCAGATTAAGCAATTAGTAAAAAATAGGTACCTTAAGGTGCCTATTTTTTTATCCGCCATACAAGCAATTTTGTTTTATTTACGGTAAAATCCTTCGCCAATACGTGTTTGAGCATCTATTTTATTTAAACCTCGCTCAAATATTATACATACCACTGGGATCCTTACTATGTCAGAAAAGTGCTATATCACGGCTCAACAATTACTTGAAGATTCATTCCGCGTAGCGGCACAAGTGTATAAAGATGGCTTTCGTCCAGATTTTATTATTGGTATATGGCGCGGTGGTGCTCCAATCGGGATCGCAGTTCAAGAATATTATGACTACAAAGGCATAGAGACCGATCATATTGCGGTGCGTACGTCGTCTTATTACGGTATTGGCAAGCAATCAAAAGAAATCAAAGTACATGGTTTACACTACATTGTTGAAAACGCGAATGCGGGTGATTCATTATTGATTGTGGATGATGTGTTTGACTCAGGTCGAAGTATTGTGGCGCTAAAAGAGAAGCTTTCTGAACTAATGCGCTTAAACTTACCGAGTGATATTCGTATTGCTTGTCCATACTACAAGCCAAAAAACTCAAAAGTAGATACAGTGCCAGATTACTACATTCATGAGTCTGAAGAATGGTTAGTATTCCCGCATGAATTATCAGGGTTAACGCCGGATGAAATTATTGAAGGCAAATCTGATCTAGCTAAAATTCACGATATTTTACTTGAAAAATAAACGTGATTTTGCTCAATAAAAAAGGCCTTAATGGCCTTTTTTATTGTCTTTAAAGCTGTGCAAAGCTATCTACATAGTCACTGAGTTTAGGAATATCGACAGCTTGCAGCCCTTGAGTGCTTCGTTGCACTAGGTTTTTTTCTACTAACTCACTCACTACCCGTCGGTATGCACGTTCAGTGGTTGCAAAGCGCTCTGCTTCTGCATTTACCGTAGGATAAGCACGCAATAAAGTGGGGTTGTTATTCTCCGCACGCAATAAACAGTCTTTAGCAATGTTGTAGCTTAAGGGAAGTAACAGTTTATCTAAGTTAATTTTTTGATTTTCTTGAAACTTAGCGGCAATGGTTTGCGCTGTGTATAGGCTCAGTTCTGGTTTATCGAGCAATAATGAGCGCCAATGCTTTAGCTCAATAAGATTATACGTTACATCACTGAAGCAGGTTACCGTGTAAATACACGGGTTATTATTGAGTGCTTCAATTTCGCCAATCAAGGTGTTGTTACAGTCGAGCTGGCCAAGTAGTAGGCGTCGGCCATTTCCTACATCGTAACTAAACGATACAGTACCACTTCGCACCAATACCAGCTTCGTGAGTGGTTGGTCTTGCTGTATTAATATTTCTTTTTTTGATTGCTGATAACTACTGCCGGCAAATGTCAGCAGCTGTTCAACAAGGTAACTGGAAAAATGGTATTGAAACATCAATCATGCTCTTCGGACAATTGTCCTATTTATTACACCTTAATGACGATAGCATTAAGATTAAGAATTTACGCTAACTTACCCACGCCGTTATTTATTTAATGGCGTTAAATGACCTTCATTCTACCGTGTAATGATTAAAAAATTGTGGGTAAAACCAGTATATTTTAAGGTTTTATTGGTAAGTTAGCTTTTTTATTTAAACTGCTAAGCAGCAGTTTTTAATAATGTACTAAAATTTAGCTAGTAATATTAACCTAAAGCCTAGGAGAGAACAATTGAGTTGGGAATATTTAGGTTATTTAGCATCCGTTTTACTAGTTATTTCTTTGACCATGACCGATGTAACCAAACTGCGTTGGTTTAATTTATTGGGCTGTATTGCGTTTACTTTTTACGGTACAGCAATCGGTTCTGTACCGGTGGCATTTACTAATGGCTTGTTAGCTCTGGTCAATATATATCACATTATTAAGTTATATCGTCAGTCTAGGGCTGATACAAAAAAGGGTTAACTTTTAAGTTAACCCTTTTTTGTTTTTACTCAGGCTTTGTTGAATCTTTTTGGTAACGTAATTTACCTGCTATCCACGTTTGCAATACCTGAGTTTTATAAAGCTGCTCAATAGGCACTTTAAAGTAGTCTTGATCAACCAGTATAAAGTCAGCCCATTTACCTTGCTCTAAACTACCTACTTTAAACTCTTGATGCGCTGCATACGCGCCGCCAAGGGTAAACGCACGTAATGCATCTTCTCTGCTCAATACCTCACTGGCGCGCCAACCGTTTTCAGGCAGTTGATTATGATCCATGCGCGTTATCGCAGAATATAAACCATCAAATGGGTTCGCTAGTTCGACAGGGTAATCAGATCCCGCCGCAATCGTTGAACCTTGGTCTAAAAATGTTTGCCAAGCATAAGCGCCTTGTAGTTGTTTGTCGGTTAGACGCTGCTCAGCCATATGCATGTCTGATGTGGCATGCACAGGTTGCATAGATGGAATTATTTTCAGGGTTTTAAAGCGCGGGATATCCTCTGGCGAGACTATTTGTGCATGCTCCATACGATTGCGCAGTAGTATGCCACCGGTTTGTTTAAATACATTTTGATAGGCATCTAGCACAATTTTATTTGCTCTATCGCCAATTGCATGTGTGTTAGCGCTAAAACCATTTTTAAAAGTCAGGGTAAATAATTGCTCTAGCTTTTGTTGGGTTTCAAGCATAAGGCCAAAATGGTTGGCTCTATCAGCGTATTCTTCAATAAGCGCAGCACCACGTGACCCTAATGCGCCATCAGCATAAATTTTTACACTGCGGATAGATAAAAAGTCTTGTGAATCTTGATAACGACCGGCTTTAAGCATAGCGCTTAAGTCAGGGCTTGCTGCACTTAACATCGCTACAATTCTAAGCGGTAATGTGCCTAACTCGGCGCGTTGTTTGTAAACTTGCCATGTGGTTTTATCAATACCTGCATCATGAGTTGAGGTAATGCCTAGGCTTAGTAAGTGTTTACCTGCAGCATCTAATGCATTACTGACCGATTGTGCAGACGTTACAGGCATATGTTGAGTAACCAAGGTTTCTGCTTTATCAATAAAAATGCCGGTAGGTTTACCAAACTCACCTTTTATAATTTCTCCGCCAGCTGGGGCTGGTGTGTCAGCGTTAATATTGGCAAGTTCTAATGCTTTTGAGTTAACCCAAATGGCGTGACCATCTACTCGCGATAAAATAACAGGGCGATCGTTAACGACTTTGTCTAAGTCAGTGGCCGTAGGAAAGCGAGTATTTGACCATAGCTCTTGGTTCCAGCCTCGACCAATGATCCAACCTTCTTTACCTTTGGCAAATTCCTTGAGTTTAGCGGTTACTTCATCTACCGACTTTGCACCGCGCACATCAAGTTGCGACAAATTATTACCTAGCCCGATGACATGTCCATGCGCATCAATGAGCCCTGGGAGTAGGGTTTTGCCTTTCGCGTCAATTAGGGTTGCACCCGGAAAGCTATTTTTCAAGCTGTCTGGACCTGTTTTAACTACTTTGCCATCTTTTATGACCAAGGTCGTAAACGTATTTACTTCGCCATGGCGCATTTTTCCTTTATACAAAGGTGAGTAGCCATTGGCGTTATAAATGACTTTAGTTTGTGCTATTGCCACGCTAGATAAGGCGCAAAGGCTTGCTAGCAATATCGGTTTTATTAGTTTTATCAGTTGCATAAGAGGCATGTTGTTATTATTTGTTGTATCACATTAGCAAACTCAAATTTAGAATACCAATAAGACGATTTTTTGTTGATACAATAGCGTACCTATAGTAGGTTAAACAGTAATCATTTAAAAAATAAAAACTAATTAAAACTTAACTTTCATGCATAAGGAAACGCAATGAAACCACTTTACCTCACAATTCCGTTAACATTACTTCTCTGCGCATGTAGTGCAACATCACCTGAGAATAAGGTTGTTGAAAAAATAGACTATATTGATTTGTCAAGCGCAGAACTTCGTGATTCGGGAAAAGATTACTGGAATATTTTTAAAAGAGTGGAGCCTTTATACCCCATTGAAGCTGCTAAAAAAGGGCTTGCAGGGTGTGTTGAACTCGTAACTATGATTAATCAGGAAGGAAAGGCGCAAGGCTATAAAATACTTTCTTCATACCCTCAAAAGCTATTTGATAAAGCAGCCGCAAAATCCCTCAATTTATGGAAATGGCTTCCGGCTGAAAATAATAAAAATAAACAACCCATTCTTACGCACATTAGAATGGATTTTATGCTTGAATCTAAAGACGTTAGTAAAAAATATTTGAAAAACTGCCCCCCCACCGAAGAAAAATTTTTGGTAAAAGGAAAAGTATATAAACGTACTTTATAATATATTTTCTTTATTTACTGGCGTACAAGCTGTATTCGCTTAATGACAATTGTGCGTCTTTATCACGGTCATAACTGCCAAAACGTGACCATAAAGCAGGATCACTGGCAGCTTCAGAACGAGTCAAAAAGCCATCTTGGTTGCGGTCAAGTTTTTCAAACTTTTCGGCAATATAACTGCTTGTTGCAAAACTCATACAGCTAAAAACAGTCAGTGTTAGTAAAATAATATTATGAAAAGGCTTCATATAAATGCTCAGTACAGGTTAGTGGTTAAGTAGTTTTTAAACTCAGTTAAAGAAATTCTGTTGTCTTGATTTTCATCCCAATTTGAAAATGAGTTTAATAGCTGAGGCTGAGCAGCAAGCTCGCTGTGGGTTAAATATCCATCATTATTTTTGTCCAAATGGTCAAAGCGTTGCTTTACATCAAGTGCGAATGCACTTTGGCTGATAAAAAGTAAAGCACCAATAAAGGGAAGCAGTATTCTCATAGTTGGCGTTCCAAGGTGTATTTTAATTGCTGCAGTATTGAAAGAAAGCACTTGCCATAATTTAACTCCCAACATTAAATCCGTTTACACACTCCCTCAGGGATTATGGCAAATGCTTTTAACTCTATAATATAAAACTTAACTTGAATCTAAACTTAAGGTTTAAAGTTTTCGAACTCTTTTTTAGAAATCATCTCGTTATTGTCTTTGTCTAAATCAGTAAACTGCTTAAGCAGCTGCTTATCTTGTTTGGCCTCAGTGAGCGATATTTGGCCGTCCATATTTTTATCTAAATGCATAAAACGTACATTTAACGACGATGCCAATGCCGTCGCGCTAATAGCTAAAAATAGTAGCGAAAAAGCACCAATTAATTGTTTCATAAATATACTCCTTTATTTTACAAACTGTTTAAATTCATCGAACGATAGTTGTCCGTCTTCATTCTTGTCTATTTGTGCAAAATTCTCATGCAGTAATGCATCTTCGCCTGCCTCTGCTTCGCTTAATGTACCGTTGCTGTCTTTATCTAGGCTGTAAAATGCTGTATTCACATCAAGCGCAAATATATGGCTACTCGTTAAACATAACGCTATTAAGGCAGTAGATTTTAAATAACCTTTAGTCATTCCTTGGCCTTTAAAAATTAATATTTATAAGCGTATTACAATTATAGTGCCATTTTTAATTTTCATTAAAAATCAATGGTTTAATTTTTTAACTTGTTTTTAATGAGTAATATTTACCGACGCTTGTGTGTTTTATGCAACATTTTCTCAGTTAGGTTTTTTTACTATTTTTAAATCAAGTGCTTAACTTGTCGCAATTGTGCGACATTGCAACGGTTTTACTCTCAAAAATGTACTTGGTTCAGCGAGTGTATAAGTTGAACGCTTAATAATAGAGCGCTTAAAAGTAGTGAAGGATTAGTGTATGCCTGTAATCATGGCTGAAAAATATAAAGCATTGGTAAATTGGCGTCCTAATTTGATTGGCCAGTTTGTAATGAGCATGCTGCTGTCACTCTTGCCTTTGTCTATTGTGGTTATTGTATTTTTAAATGTATTAAATAAACAATTAGCGGTCACGCAGCAAATTGTCAGTAATAACTACCAAGTAACCAAGTCGTTTAATGCTCTTAAACAAGAGCTCAACAGTTTAGAAAGGGCAACAAGGCAAAATTGGGTTTTAAAAAGCGATTCACTCGATAAACTTATCGTGGATAAATGGCAGTCATCGCTGGACAATATAAATGAGCTTAAACAGCTTTCTAGCAGCCAGCAAAGTACTCAACAATGGCAAAGGTTAACAGATACGCTAAAAGCAGCGCATACCAAACTGGTGGTTGAAGCTCGTGAGCAAGCAGAGTTGTTTGTGCCAATTAGTGAAATACTGGCAGATCTAACAATGTGGCTTCGCGAAACCAATGAAGCCAAAATCACTCAAAACCAAATTAAACTGACAAATTTACAAGCCTCCTTTATAAACTGGTTAGTGGCACTTACGCCTTTAACCTTACTTGTTGGGGGTGGGTTTTTATGGCGGATAAGTGGCCGTTTAAAAGGTTTAACCTCCGTTATTGATAAATTAGGCCAAGGAGATTGGCAGCAAAAAATATCGGTGCAGGGATCTGCTGAACTTATTGAACTAGGTAACAAATTGCAGTGGGTGCAAGCGCAATTGCATATGCTAGAGCAGCAAAAAGATACGTTTTTACGCCATGTTACTCACGAGCTAAAAACACCCTTGGCCTCTATGGTGGAGGGCACTGAATTATTAGCCGATGAAATTGTTGGGCCGATTAATAATGAGCAAAAAGCAGTGCTTGGGTTAATCAGTCAATCTATGGTGCGATTACGCACTATGATAGACAGTTTGTTAAGCTATAACGCGATTCGAACTAGTAAAGATAATGTTAGTGAAGTGGAATTTAACCAGCTAATAAAAAAGGTAAGTAATCATTTTGAACATAGGTTAAATGCACGAGAGCAGTCGCTTATTTGGCACAATAGCTTACCGACAGTTGCACTTAATTTACCGAGAGAATTAATTGAAATGATTTTAATTCAGTTAATCTCTAATGGTTTAAAGTTTTCCCAGTCAAATCAAGCAGTGTCGATTAGCTTAAGTTTAGAAAGTAATAGCTTAATTATACAGGTCGCTGATGAGGGCTGTGGTATTAAAGAGCATGAAAAAGAATATGTTTTTGGCGCTTTTTATCAAGGTAAACACAGTAAAGAGATTAGTCTTCAAGGTAGTGGTTTAGGCCTTACCATAGTAAAAGAGTCGGTTGAACAGTTACAGGGTAAGTTAACTATTGAGCATAATGAGCCGCAAGGCTGTCGATTTAACATTGTCATCCCCTATAAAAATAAAGGAGTTAAATAATATGTCTGCGCGTTTAATGGCTATTTTATGGCTAACCAGCAGTCTCGTTTTTTTATCTGGGTGTGAATTAACAAACACTCAAACACCAGCTAAACCTGAGCTAATAGCTCAAACTCAGCCAGATAATAAAAGCAACCAGCCCAATCCAAAGCCGCGGCCAAAACTAGATCTTATGTATCCGCCCGCAGCGCAAGTTATTGCATGGCATGCCCATCAGTGTGGTGGCTTTAAATTAACGCCTGACAATAAAACTTACTTAGGGGAGCAAGCACTTAAGGCATTTTTTAATACCGCATGCGTCAACCTTAGTCGCGACCCTGATACTGTTATGAGTCAATTGCTTAAGCTAGATCAAGCTTACTATTGGCCAGACGATATAAAACACTATTTATGGCTGCAAAAGCAGCAGGTATTAATGCAAATAAATGCAAAAAAACAACAGCAAGCATTAAACGCTGAAATGCAAAAAACCTTATCGTCATTAGCTGCAATTGAACAGCAACTTTTATTACGTGAAGAAACCAAGGAGCAGTAACTATGTCAGTCACACTTCCATCAAGCGCTAAAGTGTTACTCGTTGATGACGATGCCAGCTTACTGCAGTTACTGGCAATTCGAATTCAATCAAAAGGTTATGAAGTAACAACGTGTGATAGTGGCATGAATGCATTACAAATACTTAAAAGCCAAGTATTTGATGCGGTGATCACCGATTTAAGAATGGATGAAATGGATGGAATGGCACTGCACCGACAATTGCAAAGCCGCTACCCAGCACTACCTGTAATTATGATGACGGCTCATGGTTCAATTCCTGATGCGGTAGAGGCGACTAAGCAAGGTATTTTTGCCTTTATTACTAAGCCAGTTGATAAAGATGAGCTATTCGATAGCTTAGCTAAAGCCATAGAAATACATGGGGTGAATAATGATGATATTACTCCGCAAAGCAATATTGTTACTCGCAGTGGCGCTATGCTGCATTTGCTAGAGCAAGTTAAATTACTAGGCCCTACTCAGGTAAATGTACTTATTTCTGGTGCTAGTGGTACGGGTAAGGAGCTGCTTGCACAGGCAATTCATCAGCACAGCCATGTTAGTGATGGCCCATTTGTGGCTATTAACTGTGGTGCAGTCCCTGGTGAGTTATTAGAATCGGAGTTATTTGGTCACAAAAAAGGCGCATTTACAGGGGCGGTAAAAGATCACCAAGGCCTTTTTCAGCAAGCGCAAGGGGGGACCTTATTTTTAGATGAAATTGGTGATATGCCGCTAAATTTACAAGTTAAGTTATTACGCGTGCTGCAAGAAAAAACCATTCGGCCAGTCGGTTTTCAAGAAGAAATCCCCATTAATGTGCGAATTGTTTCAGCGACCCATAAAAACCTGCCTGAAGCTATTAGCAATCAAGAGTTTAGAGAAGATTTATATTATCGTTTAAACGTAGTAAATCTCAAACTTCCTCCGCTGCGAGAGCGCCGTGAAGATATTAGCTTATTAGCCAACTTTTTTAGCGCCAATATTGCAAAACGTATGGAACAAAAAGAAAAGCGATTTGCAAACGATGCCATGCATGCATTGGTAAGGTATGATTGGCCAGGTAATATTCGTCAATTACAAAATGTAGTGGAGCAGGTGGTTGCCTTAACACCAAGTGACGTTATATCTGAACATTTAGTGCTTAGTGCGTTAAATAGCAATGAAAATAACGTTGAGCCACTTTCGCTTAACGACGCTAAAAAAGAGTTTGAGCGAGATTACGTTATCAATACCCTGAAAATGGCAGGGGGTAATGTGGCCGAAGGTGCCAAGCTTGCCAAGCGTAATCGTTCTGATTTTTATAAGCTGATTAAAAAGCATGAAATTGACGTAGATAGCTTAATGTAATTTTAAAAAAGGAAGTGAGCATGCAGTTATTTATGGTGTATTTAGGTGGTCGTATTCAAGGTTGCCACATAGAAATGCACGACGTACGCTTTGTGGTAGGTCAAAACATTGAGCAAACTTATAGCAAGCTTAAAAGTCAGTGGGTAGGCGACAAAAATAGCGTACACATGGATAGCTACATGGCGGTTAATCACATTGATGGTTATAAAGTCGAGGTAGTTGATAGTTATGTAGAGCAAAATAAGCAGCTTTATTTTGTTAACTTAGGTGCTTACAGAAGCGACTCACTAGCAGAGCAACACGACTTTGCTTTGTATGTTGCCAGTAGTAGTGAAGAAGCAAAACAGCGCGCTAAAAATGATTTACTCGCAGGGCTTAGCCATCTACATAAAGATGATTTACATGACGTTGATGATTGCTTTGCTATAGATTTACTCGATAGCCAGCTTAATATTAAACTAACCCCAAGTGGTCAAGCACAAACAATTAAACCTGACTGGTTTGGTTATCATGTATTATAATAAATGAGGATTTATTAAGTTTATTAGGATGTTGTGTGAAAAAGTATGCGTTTATACTTTTGCTAGTTGGCTTAAGTGGCTGTAAATCACTGTCGGGTTTACCGCCCGTTGTTGATTTAAATAAACTGGTAAAGCAAGTAAAAAACGACCCTACTGACGTGGTTGCAATTCACAAGCAAGCACAAAAAACACACCGTTCTATTAAGGCACAGGTTGGTAGCGTAAAACAGCTTTTAGCCGCATTAGAAAGCGTTGTTGGGCGCAAGTGGGGTAAACAAAACACTCAGCAACCTAGTGCCAAAAAATACGTGAAATACAGTAATGATTACCAAGCTCGTGCCATTATTGATTTTGAGCAAGGCACTGTAAAAGTAGAAACCATCGCGTTAAAAAATACAATAAGCTTGTTACAGCAGGCCATTGTTATGACCTTACTGACCTCTAGCGATCCCGATAAAACCGATATTTTTACCAGCGAAGCGCCAATTTTAGAAGGCGAGCCGTTTTTATACCAACAAGTGCTCGATCAAGATAAGTTACCCATAAAATATAGCTGGCGTGCTAATCGATTTGCGCGTTATTTAGTAAATAATAATTTAAAAAAGCAACGTCAATATGGGCACGTTATTTCGTCGGTTAGCTTTGATTTAGTAGAGCAAAATGCTCATTTAAGAAAGCAAAAGTACAGTGCTTATGTGCTGGCGGCTGCAAAAAAATATCAAATATCGGCAGCACTTATTTATGCCATTATTGAAACCGAAAGTAGCTTTAATCCACATGCGGTGAGTTCATCCAATGCCTATGGATTAATGCAAGTGATCCCGGCTACCGCAGGGCGCGATGTATACCAAAAAATAAAAAAAGTATCCGGGCAACCAACCAAAGCTGTATTGTTTAATCCAAAACATAATATTGATATTGGCAGCGCCTATTTAAGTATTTTAAAAAATAACTACTTAAACAAAATTAGTACCGACAAAAGTAAGCACTTTGCCATGATCTCGTCTTATAACGGCGGGGCGGGTAATGTACTGCGCATATTTAATAAAAATAGAAGTGTGGCGTTTTCACAAATAAATCAGCTTACAGCAAGCCAGTTTTATAATATTCTCACCACTAAGCACTCACGTGCAGAATCAAGACGCTATTTATACAAAGTCACTAAAGCAGAAAAAAACTATCAGTAACTTATTTACTCATCATTTTCTTGTTGTTCACTTTTGGCTGCCATTTTAAAGGCTACTATTACTAAGCCAAACATAGCAAATGGGATTGCAGCTAACAAATACTCAACCAAATGGCTGTCTTGAAAATTAGCCTGTAGCAAGAAATGCCCTGCAACACACATAATAATAACCACCAAAAGGATGGGTAGTAACATAAGTTCTTTTTTTGCTGAGTGGTTTTTCATTCGCTGTTAGGTATTAAAAAATAATGCGCTATTGTAATGAGCTTAATAAAGCTTGGCAAACAACACAGATTTTTTAATGACTATTAGGTATGATTAACATCAAAGAAAAGCTTAAAAGTAGTGGTTGGGAATAAAGTGCAACAGAGTTTAAAGCAAGTTTACCTAGTGGGTGGAGCAGTGCGAGATAAACTGCTAAACATACAATCAAAAGATAATGACTATGTTGTTATTGGTGAAACGCCAGAGACAATGGAAGCGCTCGGATTTTTACCCATTGGCAGCGATTTTCCGGTTTACTTACACCCAAACACTAAAGAAGAATATGCACTAGGGCGCACTGAGCGTAAAAGTGGTAAAGGTTATACCGGCTTTGTGGTGGATGCCAGCCCAAACGTAACTCTTGAAGAAGATTTAGCACGCCGAGATTTAACCATTAACTCTATGGCACTAGATGAAAACGGCACTATTATTGATCCATTTAATGGTCAAGCTGATTTAAAAAATAAAATACTGCGTCACACCACCCAAGCATTTGTAGAAGACCCTGTTCGGGTATTGCGTATTGCTCGCTTTTTAGCGCGTTATGGTAGCGACTGGTCTATTCATCCAAGTACTACTGCATTAATGCATGAGCTTAAAAATAAAGGCGAGTTGGAACATCTAGTACCAGAGCGAGTCTGGCTTGAAACAGAAAAAGCGCTTGGCGAAAAACACCCTGAGCTTTATTTCCAAGCATTAGATGGGTTAGGTATTTTTCCTGAAATAGAACAGATGAAAAATACCCCGCAGCCGGCAAATCATCATCCCGAGGGCGATGTGTTTGTCCATACTATGCTAGTGCTTAGGCGAGCAGCCGATTTAGGCTTCAACCTAGAAACACGTTTTGCTGCTTTAACCCATGACTTTGGTAAAGCGCTAAGCTATAAAAAACGCGGTAATTTACGCGGCCATGAACGTGAAGGGGTTGCTGTAGTTGAGGCCTTTTGTGAACGTTTAAAAGTGCCTAATCGCTTTCGTGATATAGGCGTGCTCACCAGTGATAACCATACCCTTTGCCACACACTTGAACAGTTAAGACCGCAAACTATTCATAAATTAATCGTCACTAATTTAAATGCGCTAGTGCATCCAGAGCGTTTTATTGCTTTTACTCAAGCGTGCCAGTGTGATGCACAAGGACGAGGCGAAACGCTGGTGGATAAGCCCTATCCACAAGCCGCTAAATTACGTGCTATTCACAACGAACTACAAAAAATGGATAAAAAGCAGATAGTGCAAGACGCGCTTAAAAACGGCAAAAAAGGCCCCGAAATAGGCGAGACGGTCAAGCAGGCAGAAATAGACTGCATTAAAGCGTTTTTACAGCTTAATGGCTAACTTGTAAGATTTATGTAGTTAAGCACTACGAGCTAAAACCTCAGCTTGCATGGCTTGTTTATTACTTACCTTGGGCTTTTTAGTCGCGCCCTCTTGAGCATGGTTATTGGCTGCATTAGGGCGATATAAATCGAAAATAAACTCTATTTCTTCGGGTTCTAGTAACTCTTTCATTTTGACTCCTCCTAGGTGAATAGACTAAGGCTGAGCAAATGAATTAAAAGTGAATCGTTACACTTGAGTGTGTATTAAATTGTAACTGCAAAGCTTTAAAATAAAGCGGTTTATAATTAAACCGCTTTTTGTTTAATTATTTAAAGGCAGGTTCACGGTAAACACCACACCGTTGCCTTGCTCATTATTGTGTGCCGTTACTGTGCCGTTATGGTAATCGCATACTAACCTGACAATATATAACCCTAAACCCAAATGCGGCTGTTGCTGCATTTGTTGGCTGCGCACCGATACCATAGAATCAAAAATATGTTCAGTAAGCCCCTCAGGGAGCAAAGATCCGGTATTACCTACGGTTAAAACGGCTTTGTTTTCGCTTTGCTTAAGGCTGACTTCAATTGCAGTGTTAGCTTCACTAAATTCCAAGGCATTATTAATCAGCTTATCGAGCAGTTGCGCTATAAATTCAGGAGCACCTTGCATCAATAGTGTGCTTTGGCAAATGTTGAGTGTAAATAACTGGTTAGGATAAGTAAGTTGATAGCCCTGCATACAGCCACTAATTACTTTTTGTAAATCAAACGACTCCGGCTCATTGCTTTGAATACTTTGCTCAAGGCGGGTTGCCTCGCTCATGGTGGTAATTATTTTTCCTAAGCGCTCAACCCCTTCGCTAGCACGTTCAAGGTATTTTTGACTCAGTTCACTTTGCTGCAAGCTTTGTAAGTTTTCAAGAGATGAACGGACAACTGCAACCGGTGTGCGCAGCTCGTGAGATAAGCGCGACGACATATTTTCTAAATAATCGGTATAGCCACCAAGTCGGCTCACTATATTTGAAAAGCTACGCGACAGGTCGCCAATTTCGTCATTGGCATCGCTGTAATTTATATGACCTGTTACTCGTCCTTGCGCATCAATGGCTTGCTCTGCTGTGTCTCGTAGTCGTCTAATACGGCTCGATATACGCGAAGCAAAAAAGAACAAAGTGACTGTGCCAATTAACATGACCGCTAAAATCACATTAAATAGTTTTTCCAGCGATTTATTACGCAGTGTACGCACGCCATTGGTGGTTTCTTCAGCTATAACTGCCCCAATCACCTTATCCTCAATCCAAATAGGATACGCAGCCGATAATATCACCGCTTTGTTATCGGGAGTGAGCCGCCACGACGAGGCCGGTTTGCCTTTAAGTGCTTTGGCTAAATGAGCGCCTTGCATTGAAGCTACATCGTGTAAGGTATCTATAAATTCATCTTCAGGGCGCGTTAAAATTTTATAATACAAAGGATGTAAATAGGCCTGTTCAAAGCGCTGCCACGCAGTTTTTGGCGCTTGATTTTTTAGCCCATCGGCCCATACACCATCGGCATTTTGAATACTGCCCGATTGCGCTAATACACGGTGATGATTATCGACCACCCAAATGCGACTGCCGCTGTGGCCCATGCCTTTTAATATACGGTTTATTTCAGGGGAGGGCACCAGTACCGAGCCTAAATCATTCGGGTTATTTAAGTTCGATGTAGACATAATACTAGGGGGTTGGTTTGGTTGTTTACTATCAACATCGGCAATGGCAAATCCTAGTTTATTGCCAAGCATACTCAAAGGAAAGCGCAGCTCAAGGTTGTAACCTGTTTCAGTTTGTTTAAAGAAACCCTGAATTTTAGTAAAAGGCATTTTACTGTTGGCATCAAATGCGTTGACCCAGCCATCTTGGCGCGGAGCAATAATATAAGTATTAAATTGTCCATCAGGGTTTTTTAGGCCAATTTTTATGTAATCGTTATTGGTAATGCTGAGGCTGTTTTTAGCACGGTAAATTACAGTGTCATCTGTGACTTTAAATACAGCATATAAGTAATTATCAAACTTACCTACCATATGGCTAAATGATAAGTTGCTCAGTTGATGGTTATCATCGGCTGTTTGTAAGTAGCGTTTGTCATAAAGCCAAAATAGCGATTGGTAAGCGTCCCAGTCGCTGAGTTTACCATCGAGCTGAATTGGGCTTTTTAAATTATAAGCATAGAGATCGCGGCCTTTTACAACTTGGTCTAAAAAGTTGGTTTGTTCGTCAAATAAAGCGGGACGTTCGTGCAGGGCCGTTGCCAGTGCGCGTGTAGTACCTACGAGCGTTTTTTCTTGGCCTTGGCGTAAAAACTTTTCCATTTCCCATACGTATTCGTAGCCTAACCATGGCAACAAAAACAAAAAGCATGAAAGTAGAATAAATTTACTGCGTAGGCCAAATCTTAGCATGTGGGTTGCTCCCACCTGTAACCCATGCCATACACGGTATCAATGCAGTCAAACTGGCTATCGAGTGCTATAAACTTTTTGCGAATGCGTTTTACATGAGAGGTAATGGTGCTGTCGTCTACATAAATTTTAGCATCGCTCATTAACTCATTACGGCTTTTAACGTGCCCTGGTCGCTGAGCGAGTGAATGCAGCATCCAAAACTCAGTCACGGTTAAATCAACCAACTGTTGCTGCCAAAGCACCTGCATGCGTTGCGTGTCGAGTGTTAGTTGACCGCGAATTATTAATGCGTTGGCATCGGCGGGTTGCTCTAATGCTTCCATGCGGCGAAATAACGCACCAATACGCGCGGCTAAATGCGCTAAGCTAATGTCTTTAGTTAAGTAGTCATCGGCGCCCATGCGCAGGCCGCATACGGTGTCTATTTCGCTGTCGCGAGCGGTTAAAAAAATAATTGGTAAGGTTTTAGAAAGTGAACGCAGTGTTTGGCACAGTAAAAAGCCGCCATCTATTTCATGGCCTAAGCCAATATCAACAATGGCTAAATCGGGGAGTGCTTCTTTAAAAGCTACTTCTGCTTGAGGGCGGTTTTCATAACCACTTACCTGATAGCCTTGAGCGCTCAGCATTTCTATGTAGTTTTCGCGAATGGCAGTTTCATCTTCAACGATAGCTATTTTTTTCATTCTACACACCCTTATTTATTTTAAAGCGCACTATAACGAAGTTTTCGTGCTAAGTAAGGTGAAAAAGGCAATTGCCATTTTTTTGCCACAATTGCTCAGCAGTTTGCCATTTTTACTCCCCTTTGTTGCCACTTCATGGTGTTTTAATACAGCTATTGAAATTACCAATACAACGCAAGTGCCAACCAATAGCTTGCCAACCATTATTAATAGTAAGGAATAGATCATGAAGAAAACATTAATCGCACTTACACTTGTTAGCACTTTTTGTACGCCAGTATTTGCTGCGGATACCCCATCAAAAGAAGCAAAAAAAGAAACAATTGTTGGCCTGAGCACCGGTGCCATTATTGGTGGTGTTGTTGGTGGGCCAATCGGCGCGTTTGTAGGCGCATTTGCTGGTGGTTTGATTGGCGATGCCAAGGTAGCTGAGCAAACCATTGCTGAGCAGCAGCAAGCTTTAACTGTAATGACAGAGAAAACCAACGACTACCAGCACGTACTTAATCATAACAGTCACCTAGAGGCGCAACTTGAACTACTGGCGCAACAAAATGAGCAATTAACGCAATCGCAGCTTAATAATTTATTGGCGATGACAGTGCAATTTAAAACAGGCTCTAGCGATATTGCTCCACATTTTGCCAAGCAGCTTGATCAATTAGTTGCGTTATTAAAAAGCCAACCGCAACTCGCACTCGATTTAAGTGGCTTTGCCGATCAGCGTGGTGAAGAGCAAGCAAACTTATTACTTTCAAAAGCCAGAGTAAACGCCGTACAAAGTTACTTAATTAAACAAGGTGTAAGCCATATACGTTTAAGCGCACAAGCATTTGGCGAGCAGCAAAGCATAGCAAACAGTAACACCCTTGAAGATAACTTTTTTGACAGACGCGTTACTCTCACTACCCGTGCGCTAAATCAAACGACTGACCAAACAGCAAGCAATTAACAGCGTGCGTTCGAGGGAGTGATTTATGTTGAGTAAACCCACCAAAGTGCTTACCAAGGTAAGCCTTTTTATTTTTATTATCATCGTGCTTTTAGCCAGCTTTAAAAGCCATGCACAGTCGCCAAAACTATCCTTGTTTGATAGCCAAGGAGTGGCGGTTAACCCTGGGGTTATTTTAAAAAGCGATGCAAAAATGACCCTAACAGGGCTAATTAATCATGTTGTAGTAACGCAGCACTACATAAATGAAAACCCTTTTGCCGTAAATGCACGTTATGTATTTCCTTTACCCGATGAAAGCGCCGTGCAAGCAATGACCATGAGCATTGGCGAGCGAGTTATCAAAGGTAAAATAGCAAAAAAACGCCAAGCTGAAAAACAGTACCAAGCTGCCAAAAAAGCAGGCAAACAAGCTTCATTGCTGCGACAGCAGCGTGCAAATATGTTTATTACAAATGTGGCAAATGTAGGGCCAGGAGAAGAAATAGTTATAACGCTTGAGTATCAAGAGATTATTGATTACCAACACGGAACCTTTGCGATTCATTTTCCAACCACAATTACGCCACGCTATCATGCAATAACAGGGGAAGTTAACGATGATCAAGATACACATGCGATAAAAAGCGCTAATGCACCTTTGTTCACTCCACAGGGTTGGTTAAGCCCTGTTTACACAAAACAAACCAATGAGGCGACAAATGCCAGCGATTTAAGCTTAACAATTAACATGGATATAGGCTTAGAATTGGTTGATATAAATGCTAAGTACCATCAAATTAATGTTGAAAACCCTGCATTTGGGCAATACAGCATTGCGCTAAAACCACAGCAAGCCATAAATAGAGACTTTGTACTTGAGTTTAAACCACTTCAAATAGCGCAAGCGCAAGCTGCACTTTTTACTCAGCAAGCACAAAATGGTGAGCAGTATGCGTTAGCAATGTTAATGCCGCCAAGCGATAGCTTTACTCAATCTCAGCGTTTACCGCGTGAAATGGTGTTTGTAGTTGATACTTCTGGATCTATGCATGGGCAGTCTATTGAACAAGCTAAAAAAGCGCTGTTTTACGCATTATCATTATTAGATAGTGATGATAGCTTCAATATTGTCAGTTTTAATAATGAGGTTGCAGCCATGAGTGAGACCCCATTAATTGCCAGTGACTTTAATTTACGTCGCGCAGAGCGTTTTATTTACAACTTACAAGCCGATGGTGGAACTGAAATAAAAGGCGCACTTGATGCAGTACTCGATGGTGCGCAGTTTGAAGGGTTTGTACGCCAAGTGGTGTTTTTAACTGATGGTAGCGTAAGTAACGAAGATCAGTTATTTAAACATATTGCGCATACCTTAGGTGATAGCCGTTTATTTACTGTGGGCATTGGTAGTGCGCCTAACCGTTATTTTATGCGTCGTGCCGCTGATATAGGTAAGGGAACTTACACCTTTATAAGCAGTGCTCATGATGTGCAGCCGAAAATGCAGCAGTTGTTTGATAAACTTGCTCACCCGGCTATGACTAATTTAGCGTTAACAAATACAAATGGAAGCAGCTTAGATTTTTGGCCCTCACCTTTGCCTGACCTATATTTTGCTGAGCCTATTATGGTGGCTATTAAATTAGACACTACCGATACAATTACTTTTACGGGGCAAACTGCGCATGGGGAGTTTAAGGTTAAGCTTAATCCGAAAGCAAGTTCAAAAGCCACTGGAATTGATAAGCTTTGGGCACGGCAAAAAATAAAGTCGTTATTGTTATACAACCAACAAAGTGTTGTAAAACAGCAAGTGCAGCAGCTCGCGCTTGAGCATCAATTACTTAGCCCATTTACTGCGTTTATTGCCATAGAAGAGACCACTATTAAAGAAGTTGCTAAACAAAGCACACAAGTGGCTAATACTATGCCACAAGGAATGACCATGCGCTTGCCGCAAACAGATGGGCAAAGCAAAATACATATTGTGTTTGGAGCATTACTACTTCTAGGTGGTCTTTTGTTAGTAAGGCGCTGTAAATGAAAAAGTGGCTAAGCATAGGTTTACTTGCCTTAGGTTTGAGCTTGTTTGGCCATGGTGTATACATGCAGGCAAAGGCGTGGCTTGCACAAGTGTTAATAGAGCAAGCTTGGCAAACGACCCTTAAATCGCCCAATAAAAAAATTAAGCCATGGTTTTATGCTGATAGCTACCCGGTGGCACAAATAATATGGCCAAAGCATAACAAACGACTAACCGTGCTTGATGGTGCAAGTGGTAGAAACTTAGCGTTTGCGCCGAGCCACTTTTTACCTGCTGGGGAGTTAGGTGGGGCTGATTTTGGTAACTCGCAAGGAGCACTTATTGCTGGCCACAACGATACCCACTTTGCGTTTTTAAAAAACGCTAAAGTGGGGGAACAATTTTCTCTACAACTTAAAAATGGCCAAGTGCAGCATTATTCAGTGACTCATGTTGAGGTAATTAATCAGTACAACACCGATTTTTTGCAGCAATCAGGGTTGTATTTATTAACCTGTTACCCTTTTGATTCGCTGGCCTCGGGTACCGATTTAAGGTGGTTAGTGTCGGCAGAAATATCCTCACCCGAAGTTGAGTTAGGAATATCAACCACTAGTTCTTGATGGCGTTGACTAATCATTACGCCTATAAACACCACAAATATGCTGATCCACTGGCCAAGAGTTAGTACTTCGTTGAGGATAATGGCTGACAAAATTAAAGTGAAAATAGGGATTAAATTAGAGTAAGCCGCTGCGGTTAACACCGACACTTTACTAATCGCGTAGTTGTACATGCCGTACCCACCCAAAGTAACACAAGAGCCTAAGTACAAAATGCTCATTAGTGCGGTTAAATCGTGTTGATTTTCATTGGGTAGGTCAATAAATAATAAAAACGGAGCAAAAAACAAACTACCACTCACGCCTTGCAGAGCAATCAATGTGAGTGGGGAATAGCGGTTAGCTAAATGTTTTATACACACGGTATAAAATGCCGCGCACACCATGGCCATTAATTCTAAAAAATTTCCCAGTAATGGGTTTGGGGCTTGACTTGAGCTGGGTGAGAGCAAGGTCAGTAAAATACTACCGCCAATACACAGCGTAAAACCCACCACAATAGCTTTACTAATATGCTCTTTGAGCATGAAAAACGCTAAAAATGCCACAATAATGGGTAAACAAGAAACAATCACCCCCGCCTGAGATGCAGAGGTATATTCCATTGCGTGGCCTTCAAATAAAAAGTACAAGCAAGGCTCTGCCAGCGACATGCCTAATAAGTACTTCCAATCGCCTTTTAAATATTCAAAGCGAATTACGTAACGCCATAAACATAACGAAATCAGTAAAGTGGTGAGCATACGTAAAAATATCACCAAGGCAGGGTCATAAATCGCAATCGCGTATTTAAGTGCAATAAAGGAGCTACCCCACAAAAAGGTGGCAATAATTAAACATAAACTGGCAGGCATAAGGCGTAATTTAAACGGTTGAATATAGTGCGATCCTAGCATGCAGAGGGGGTGATTGAATATTTTTTACTTGTTCAAAAATACCGAACTGGTATAAATAAATTCATCATTTATTGCGCAAAGTAAAAAACATGCAAAGGGATCAGGTCGTAGTTGTAAAGCTAGGTACAAGCGTACTCACTGGCGGTACCGATAAGTTAGACAAAGCACATATGGTGGAACTTGTTCGCCAATGCTGTGAGCTAAAAAAGCAAGGTCATCACGTTATTTTGGTATCAAGCGGTGCGGTTGCCGCAGGTCGCGAACAGCTATTAAAACCCTGTGGGCGCACATTAATAGACAAACAAATGTTGGCCGCCATTGGACAGGGGCAACTCATTCATATTTGGCAAAGTTTATTTGCGTTATATGGCGTTAACGTCGGGCAAATGCTACTAACGCGCGCGGATGTTGACGACAGGGAGCGTTATTTAAATGCCCGCGATACCCTCAATGCCTTATTAAATTATGATGTAGTGCCGATCATTAATGAAAACGACGCAGTTGCTACTAGCGAAATAAAAGTAGGTGACAACGATAACTTGTCGGCATTGGTGGCTATTTTAGCCAATGCCGACAAATTACTGCTACTGACCGACCAACAAGGGTTATTTACCAGCGATCCGCGCACCGACATTAACGCCACCTTGATTGACGAAGTTACTCATATTAATGATGAGTTACGCCAACTTGCTGGTGGCAGTGGTACAAACCTAGGCACAGGGGGCATGGCAACCAAGCTACAGGCCGCAGATATTGCCAGAAGAGCTGGGGTTGAGGTGATTATTGCCAAAGGCGCTGATGAAAACGTGATTTTAAAATGCATGAGCGAGCAACTACCAGGCACCCGTTTTTTAAAACTTACCGCGCCTAAAGATGGCCGAAAAAAATGGTTATTAGCAGGGCCTAAAAGTAGCGGCCAAATTTTAATTGATGCCGGTGCGGTGCATGCATTGCAATCTAAGGGGGCTAGTTTACTTGCTAAAGGCATTACGCGTGCAATAGGTGAATTTGAACGTGGAGATTTAATTAACTTAATTGATGTAAACCAGCAAATTATTGCACGCGGGTTAACTCGCTTTAGTCATCTTGAAATCGATAAAATAAAAGGCGCACACTCTAATCAAATCAGCCATTTACTTGATTACGATAGCGGCGTGGAAGTGCTACACAGAGATGATATGGTGGTGTTGTAATTAAGCACTTTTTTAACGATATAGCGCAACGTATAATCCGCTTATAGTGTTGCGCTTTTTTGTGTTAAAATCTTGCACCTTAAATTTGTTGTAAAGAGTATTGAAGATGAAATTAGTTCGCTGGGTTTTAGGTTGTATCATCTTATTTTTTAATTTTGTTTTTACGCCGCGTAGCAAAAAACGTGATCCGCAAGAGCAAACTAAGCTTGATCAGCAAACCGCACAATTTAAGCTCTATCAATTCAAAGCATGCCCTTTTTGTGTAAAAGTGCGCCGTTCAATTAAGCGTGAAGGCTTAAAAATTGAAACACGCGATGCAAAAAATGATGAGCAATACCGCCAAGAGCTATTAGAGCAAGGCGGAAAAGTTAAAGTACCTTGTTTACGTATTGAGCAAGATGGCCAAGTTAAATGGCTTTATGAATCAAACGATATTATTGCTTACTTAAACAAAGTAGCCGCTTAAAATATTTATTGGTATTTCATACCATCTCACTTATTAAAAGAGACATTACCATGACAATTCGTACCCGTGTTGCTCCGTCACCAACTGGTGACCCGCATCTTGGCACCGCTTACATTGCCTTATTTAATTACTGTTTTGCTAAACAGCAAGGCGGTGAATTTGTACTTCGTATTGAAGATACTGACCAAGTTCGTAGCACACCAGAATCTGAACAAGCCATCATGGATAGCTTACGCTGGTTAGGCCTTGAGTGGGATCATGGTCCTGATGTAGGTGGTGAATTTGGTCCATACCGTCAATCTGAGCGCAGTGATTTATATAAAAAATACGCTCATCAGTTAGTTGAAGACGGCAAAGCATTCTACTGTTTCGCAACCAGCGAAGAACTGGACCAAATGCGTGAAGAGCAAATGGCCGAAGGTCTGCGTCCTAAATACGATGGTCGTGGCTTAAACCACACAGAAGACGAAATTAAAGCAAACCTAGCTGCTGGTAAACCGTACGTTATACGTATGAAAATCCCAAGCGAAGGTACCTTTAAGTTTAACGATTTCCTACGCGACGAAATTGAGATCCCGTGGGAAAACGTAGACATGCAAGTGCTATTAAAAGCGGATGGTTTTCCAACGTACTTTTTAGCTAACGTGGTGGATGATCACCATATGCAAATTAGCCACATTTTCCGTGGTGAAGAGTGGATAAACTCAGCGCCTAAGCTATTAAAACTTTATGAAGATTTTGGTTGGGAAGCACCGGTACTAGGTCACTTACCATTACTGCGTAATCCAGATAAATCAAAACTGTCTAAGCGTAAAAATCCAACGTCTATTAATTACTACAAAGAAATGGGTTACTTACCAGAAGCGGTACTAAACTACTTAGGCCGTATGGGTTGGTCAATGCCTGATGAGCGTGAAAAGTTCACCCTTAATGAAATGATTGAACATTTTGACATGAAGCGTGTATCGCTTGGTGGCCCAGTATTCGACGTAGACAAGTTAAGCTGGTTAAACGGTATGTGGATCCGCGAAAACTTAACTGATGCAGAGCTAATGCAGCGTTTTGTTGACTGGAAATTTAATGGCGACATGCTGGCTAAAGTCTTACCTGAAGCTAAAACGCGTATAAATACACTCTCTGACATGGTTGATTTAGCAGGGCACTTTGTAGGCGGCATCCCGACTTACGACCCAGCGCTATTAACAGCCGGTAAAGCTGATGAAGATGTTATTCGCCAAGCATTACAATTTTTTGTATGGCAGTTAGAAGGCTTACGTAGCTTTGAAAAGCCAGCTATTTTTGCAATTGCAAAAGAAGTAGCCACTTTCCACGAGCTTAAAATTAAAGACTTCTTAGAGCCTATATTTGTGGCTATTACCGGCAAAACATCATCAACTTCGGTATTAGATGCAATGGAGATTTTAGGATCAGATCTATCGCGTGCACGTTTACGTGTTGCGCTTGCCCATTTAGGTATTTCTAAAAAGCAGGCTAAAAAAATAGAACGCGCATACCGCGATTACCCAAGTGCGTAATCGCGTATATAGATTCAAAAGCCGCTTAATTTAAGCGGCTTTTTTGTGCCTGTAATTCTAAGATGGAGTTGCCAGCATAGGGTAAGTAAATAAGAAAAAGTGAAACACATTAACGAGCCAATGACATAAAATGGCCCATTCTAATCGGCTAGTTTTATAGTAAATATAGCCATAACCAAAACCTGCAACGGCCGCCACAAGCATATAATGAGTACCCGCTGAAAAGTGTGCCAGTGAAAACACACAAGTACTGATCACCGGTGCCAGTAATGCAAATCTGCTCGGGGTTATTAGTTTTGAAAGCTTAGTTTGTATCACCCCCCTAAATAATGCCTCTTCTGCAACGCAGGTAAAAAGTAGGTTGATAGCTATAAATAACAACCAAAATTCAGGTACTTTTGGCGCAAATTCAACAAGGCCCAATATTAAAGCAGTTATAAGCGCCGCTAAAATGGTGATAGTTATAATTAAAATAGGGTAGCCGATAGTCACTGGCTTTATCGTTTTGTTTTTTGCAAAAAAATAAGCGCTCAGCATTAAACCCGCTAATGCTTTATCAAAATTAGCATACAGGGTAAATGCAATTGCGTTACTGGTGACTTGTTCATTAACAACAATTGGCAGGTTATTAAACCCCGCAAACCAATGTAAGGCTAACCCGAGTGAGGCTGTTATAAATAAAGACGTTAGAACATTACGTTTTAACGCTGAGCTTGCCATTAGCGTAAAGTGAAACAACCCCACATAAACAGCTATAACAGCAACCGCGTTTAAATTTATATATTGTTGATAATAGGCAGTAATAACACTTAGCAGTAATAAGTATTGCCATAATGGTTGGCGAAATACAGTGAGTTTACACTGTGGGAAAACACATAAAATAGCGGCAGCTAAAAAGTAAAAAGTCATTGGCAAATACAGCTTGTTGTTTGATAGGGGAAATGAGAGAAAACGAATTACATAGCGTTATAGTCTCAATTAGATAATTCAGAGCTATTAATAATTATAGGCTTGTCTGGTACAAATAACGGCTAAATCACAATTGTAGCGGGATACTGATTGGCACTGCTCTAGTGTAAATGCATTGCCACCTAAATAAAGCACATCGTTTTTAAGGGATTCTATAGCTTGTGATTTCAAACGGTTATAGCTAATTGAGGATGTTCGCGTATCATCTGATACATCGCAGCTTTCGCCTTTTATTCCACCAAGGGGGCTTGCACCTCTATCGAGAGCGTCCTGAATACTGTAAAACTGCTCTAGGCCACGTTTTTTAATGTGGCTTGAAACGTGTTCTGATAAAGCCTCGTCGTCGATATTGGTTGTGTAAGTAACGTTACTACAGCCAGTTAAAAATGAAACCGCACATATTAATAAAGAAAAATACTTCATTAGTTAATCCCTTAAACTCGTATTTGCCTAATTTACTTAGTTAATTAGCGGGTTGCAAATTATCATTTTTCGCCTTTATTAAACAGATTCGACCTCTCAAGATTTTTTTTCTGGTAGTATAGCTAGGTTATAAGCAGTTTAAGCAGTGAACACACTATGTTAAGTCCTTACTATCAGCAGCATGCTGATTATGTTTCAATTTCTCGTGAGCAAGGTTGTCGCTTTGCTAAATGTGTAGCCGACGACTACAACCCGCTTCATGATAAAGACGCTAAAAAGTTTTGCGCACCAGGAGACTTACTTTTTTCTCTAGTGTTAGACCGCTATGGCATTAGTGAGCGAATGGAGTTTACCTTTGCCGGTATGGTTGATGAAAATACCAAGCTAAATTTTCCAGAACAACCTGGAGAAGAGTTTGATGTAAACCATGGCGAAAAAGTAATTTTAAAGGTTAAACGCGACGGTAAAACCAGTAAATGCCCAACACTTACAAACAGTTTAATAAAAAATTATGTTGAGTTCTCAGGTGCTGCGTTCCCGCATGTAATTATTCCTTTAATGGGCAAGCAAGAGGTAATGATAAACCCTGCGCGCCCTATGATTATTTATGAATCAATGATAATTAACCTTAATAACATTGATATTAAATCACCGACCCTAGAGTTTGCAGAGCCAAGCTTTGAATACGCTGGCAAACGCGGCAAAATAACCTTGCGCTTTAATTTACTCGAAAACGGCGAAAAGGTGGGTTTTGGTGAAAAACACATGGTGGTATCGGGTATTCGTGAATACTGTCAAAGCACCGTAGATGATTTAATTGCATTTTATAATGAGCGTAAAGCCACATTAAAACCGGCTTAAATACTTCATTTTACTTAGGCGCTATTTAGCGCCTTTTTTATTACTTAAGCTCAGGTATAATAGCGTTCTTTGTTATTTTAAAGCCAAGCTTATGTCTGCCACATCGTTCTCATCACTAGCCCTAGACCCGTTACTATTAACGGCAATAGAGCAAAATAATTACACTACGCCTACCGCCATTCAGCACAAAACGATACCGCCAATTTTAGCGGGCAAAGACGTTATGGGCAGCGCTCAAACTGGTACTGGTAAAACAGCCGCTTTTGTTTTGCCGCTATTACATAAGCTTTTAAATACCACTAAAAAAGACGAACCAGGCATTGCCCGTGTGGTTATTTTAACGCCCACTAGGGAGCTTGCTCAGCAAGTATTTGCAAGCTTTGAAAAATACGCACAAGGTACAGATATAAAAGGTGCACTTGCCTATGGTGGCGCAAGCATTGGCCCACAAATCAAAGCACTTAAAACAGCGCAAGTAATAGTGGCAACGCCAGGGCGCTTACTTGATCATATAGTGAAGGGCAGTGTGGTGCTTTCAAGCGTGGACTCTTTGGTGTTTGATGAAGCAGACCGTATGCTTGATATGGGTTTTATTGACGAAATTAAACGAATACTGCGTCATATCCCAGGCGATCGTCAAACCTTACTGTTTTCCGCCACCTTTGATGACAGTGTATTTGAGCTGAGTAAAAAATTGCTCAAAGACCCTGAACTTATTGAAGTTGATAAGCGCAACTCTGCTGCTGTAGAGGTTGAACAAGTTATTTACGCAGTAGATGAAGACAGAAAGCGCGAACTGGTATCGCACATGATTGGCATGAAAAACTGGCGCCAAGTACTTATATTCACCCGCACAAAACAAATGGCCGATAAGCTTGCCAAAGAAATGTGTAAAGATGGTTTAAAAACCGAATCTATTCATGGTGATAAATCACAAGGTGCTCGCGACCGCGCTCTTCATAACTTCAAAGAAGGCAGTACGCGTGTATTAGTAGCCACCGATGTAGCCGCGCGCGGTTTAGATATACCGGCACTTAAATATGTAATTAACTTTGAATTGCCATACATAGCTGAAGATTATGTGCATCGTATTGGCCGCACAGGACGAGCTGGCGAGCAAGGCCTTGCAATGTCGTTAGTGAGTTTAGATGAGCAATGGCTACTTGAAGAAATTGAAGTACTGCTTGATACGCGTTTAGCCCCACAATGGCTTGAAGGCTATGAGCCCGATTTAAATAAACCACCTAAAGATAACCGCAAAAACACTAACAAAGCGCGTAAAGATCGCGATAAAAAACGTATTACAGGGCAAAGAGCGCCTAACAGAAGACGTAAATAAAAGCGTTCAGTTTTTAGCTATCAGTTGTCAGTAAAAAGAGCCCAACACGGCGTTGAATTTAGCGCCGTGGTTTGTTGCATCTTCTTAATTCACTACCTCTCCCTGTTAGTTCTTTTTAGCACACAGCTTAAGTGTTAAGTCATTGTATTGTTTACATGTAATCAATAAAGTGTAATTATTTTGTCGAGAATGAAATCAGGTGATTAAAACGTAAAATATAAAAAAGGAAGTGAAATTGGATTATCTCAATTGGTTGAAAAAGGAATACACTGAGCTAGGTAATGTGTCAGACGAAACTATTAATGCTCATATAAACTCAGCCAAAATGGACTCTCAGCTATTTAGGGAGTTTATCAAAGTCTTAGGGTTTTTAATTTTTGTGGTTCCATTCAATTTGTATCTGTCTATTTCAGAGATAGTCACGTTTAATAGTGCTTACTATTGGCTTATTGTGATCTTTTCGAGTTTTATTGGGGTTTTTGTTGCATTGTATTGCGAACAAACCTTAATTAAGAAACAGCTAAAAAAAACAATCCGCGATAAACACAGTAATAAAATATAAATTTAAAAAGAAATTGACCGGCGAATTACATTATAAAAATAAAAAGGCAAGCCATATAGGTGTAGTAGCTCATATCTGATCTTACAGCTGAGGAGAATTAGTTTAGATTTCACCTGACAAGCTGCTATGAGCGAGAAGCGGAAACTGAAAAAGTTAAATCTATTCTAGTGCTTTGAGTAGAAATCTAATTTTGTCCGATAACATTATTAAACGCCGTTTTGGGGCAAAATAACATGCTTAATTCCTAGCTCTTTTAATTACTTATTTACAAAGGTAATTATTGGTGAAATTATCATGGTATGTAATATACGCCGTTTTGGTGTGTTATAAACCACCAAAACGGTGTTCAATAAGCTGTTATATTGTAATGGAGTCTTATGCACAAGCATACATTCATAGATCGGTATTTCCATAGTCAAAAAGAACTCCTAGATTTTCGTTCTTCTGATGAACGAGATATTAACACCCTATATTCATATTTAAATAACCTTCATTCAGTTGCTGACAAGTTAAAAGATCTGTTTGATTGTAATATCAAAAACTCTCCCGAATTTAAAATACTACGACTTATCAGAAACTATTTTCATCATGTAGGTGATGTTGATGAAGTTCGTCTAATTGCCGTGATTCCTGAACATGTGCTAATCAGTCATACACAAAATATTATTATTCCGTTAGAAACCTTTGCTAAAAGTGTTAAATCTTTTATTGATAATAATGTTGTAGAAGGACGTAAGGACTATCAAAGAAAAATGGACTTTGTCACAAAAGAGTTATCAATT
Organism: Pseudoalteromonas sp. P1-16-1b; assembly: GCF_001401785.1. GTDB lineage: Bacteria > Pseudomonadota > Gammaproteobacteria > Enterobacterales > Alteromonadaceae > Pseudoalteromonas > Pseudoalteromonas undina. The sequence continues at coordinate 93,490 of NZ_LKGQ01000018.1, forward strand.
ATCGGTGAATGCTTTAGTTATTTAAATGACATTCTCACCAATATGAAAATGTGCTGTGATAAACCAAGCTTAAAACTCGATGGGGTTGTTTATGAACTCGGTTTTGATATGTATAAATTCGTTTATAACATCACTAATTTGATTGCGGATTCTTGTAGAAGTATTGATGAACTTGCATGTAAAACTGTGATTACAAGCCTTGATGAGTCGTATACAGTAGAGAATAACATTGGAAAAATTGATACGTTGTATCACCCAGGTAAGATGAAAACACCAGTGACTACAATGAATGGAATGATCTACCCTAAAAACAGCATCGAGTTAGCAATATAACACATATGAGCCTTAACTCTGTCAATAGGCATTAGTGTTCTTTTTGACCGTTTTTATAAATTGACGGTCAATTCTAAACCAATAAACAAATTCGTTTACTTCGTCTGTCGATACGGCTGTTAAGCAAGTAGCTTACGGCAAACACATATAGAGGCTCTCTTATTGCGATCTCATCGCAGCCAGGTTTTTCCCATATCCTTTTGGGGTTGCTGGGGCACTAGACATTCATCGGTTAACCTCATCATGGCACTATTCAAGGCGGCTGGTTTCATCATTATGATCCAGTTAGTTTAAGGCTCAAGTCAGGTGTAAGCGGCTTTGTTTATTGTATTAATGCACGCGTACTGAGCGTCTAATCAAGACAGGTGGCTTAGGTCTGTAGGCATATAATCAGGTAAAACCTTGTTGGTTATTAACTCACCCAATTGATTGATGCTCAGCCTTAAATCCAGTTAGATGTTCAGCTCACTCAGTACCGTGACTAACTCTTTAAGAATTTTGCTTCATCGAATACCGTCTCTTTTTTAAGCATGTAATAAACACAGCGACCAAGCTTATGTGCAAGCGCTGCCAGTGCTTTGGCTTTGCTCATTCGTTTTTGTAGTTTTTCAAGGTATTTGTTAGCGTTATGATTGTGGCGCAGCAGTAATACGGCAGCTTCCGAGAAAGCCCATTTGAGATGTGCATTGCCAATTTTATTACCTTGGGTGCAATAGGTTTTGCCAGCAGACTCCGCTTTGCATTTGACCAACCGACTGTATGAAGCGAACTTTTGTACGCTTGAAAAGCGATTGATATCACCAATTTCGTAAATAATGGTGAGTGCAAGAATACGGCCTATACCATTAATTGTTTGCAAAATATTAAGGTGAACAGGGTTGTGTTGCTTGGCCATTTGTTCAATATAATGCTCTAAAGGCTTAAGCTCATTGTGATAGCAATCGAGTATGGCCATATTTAAATTAATAGATCGTTGCACAACGGGATCAGGGAAGTAATAGCGCATCTTTTCTCTGTCGCAAACGTTCTTTAAGTTAACATTGTGGGCAGGTAAATTGTACTGGCTGGCAGTATTGGCTACATGGGCTTTTAAATCAGCGCCATGACGAACAATTTTGGTTCTTCGCCGTAATAAGTCGCGCGTAGCACGCATATCTTTGTCATACACATAAGCGAGTGGAAAGTTACCACCACGGATAAGTTTGGCTATTTTATACGAATCTATTTTATCGTTTTTAGCTTTACCGCCATGAATTGCCTTCATGTATAGGGCATGACCTAGAATAAAGTCGATAGTGTGCTCTTTGCAAAAATCAGCGAATCAATACCAGCAATGCATGCACTCCACGCCAACAACAATATCGCTAATGTAGGGTTTAAGTAGCTTTAGTAGTGCTTCGGGGTCATCTTTAATTTTTCTTGTGAACAAGGATAAGTCCTGTATTATCAATGATACAGACGTAAAGCAATCGCGCATGTAAATCGATTCCACAATAATATGGATGCATGTTATTGTAAAAGTTCATTGAGCTTTCTCCTGTAAGGTTGGTTGCCTTTTCAGCGTAGCGAATAAACGCGATGCTGGGGAGGAGGCTCAATGAGTATCAAGGCGCTCAAAACGGACTGCGTAAACCTGTCATCTTTTTTGTTCCAAAAAAGCTGCCAGCTTTACTGCGCCGTTTAGCTTAGTGTTAGCTGTTCAATGGTACCTATCAATATATGAATAAATTTAATTATTACTCAGATTATTTAAACCAAAAAAGGCCTAGTGAGCTATGTCATTATACTTCGTATGAAGCTTTAAATAATATTGTAAAACAAGATGGGAAATTGTCTTTTTGGGTAACTGAAATTAGTTATTTAAATGACCATCAGGAATTTTTTCATGGTTTTGGCTTTCTAAAAAAAGCTTATGAAAAGCTAAAAAAAGAGAACTTAGAAAATCCTAAAGTCACTCGATTTTTAGACTCCTTATCGCCTTTTTTTATTTTTAGTGAAGGAATTGGTTCTAACCTTAGCTTTTCACAAAACTCTGGTGTTTTTGTATTATCGTTCACTAATGAAAAAGATTTGCTAAGTCAGTGGCGTGCATATACTCCAAATTGTCATGGTGTATCTATTACAGTTGAACCAAATTTTAAATCAAGTCACTCAAACAATAGTCTTTTATATCCCGTTATTTACAATGATAAATTTAAGTCTGAATATGCCGAGCATATTCTTAAGCTTGGTATAGATAAATGTGTCGAGTTTACAGAAGATAATTCTTTCATTAATCAAAATGTATCATCAGAAGTTATTATGCAAATGAAAGCTGCATGTACATTGATGAAAGACTCTAGTTTTAGTGAAGAATCTGAATGGAGATATGTAGTTTACGGCGAGATCCATGAAAATATTTGTTTACGCAGTTCAGAGTATTACCTAATTCCATATGTTAATTTAAAAATTGAAAATGAATGCTTTAAACAAATTGTCATAGGCCCTAACCCACACTCAGAACTAAGCAAAAAATCAATTGAGCTTTTGTTATCTAAATCAGGATTACAGAAAGTTAATGTGGTTAAATCAACCATTCCTTATAGAGGGTAAAACAGCTAATAAGGCATTTAAACGGAACTAAAACAGAGGGGTAGGTTTCGCTTCGCTACACATTTCAACCCACTACTCTAGTTCTCTTAGTGCGGTGTTATCAATGTCTGCAATTGGCACTTTTACGAAGTTCGGCTGAGAGCGAAAACCAGTTATTGAAAAAGTTAAATTTATTCCTGTTTTGATGAGTCGAATCCTAATTTTGTTCGATAACATTATTAGCCACCGTTTTTGTGTTTTATAAACTATCAAAATGGTAATTATAAGATGTTATGTCTAACAGTTAACTCATAGGTTTGTATGTTCACTAAGAAAGAAGATGTTTCAGAAGTTACTTTTAATTTAAACCTATTAACAGATAGGTTCACGTATGAAATTAAATACCTGCGGGAATATATGAATTTCTCTTCACAGTCTGTAGAGGAAAGAACGGAAAGTTTAGGAGATCAAATATATCAAGATTCAATCGATAACCCGGAGCATGAGGCATTACTTCAAGAAATGTTTTTAGAAGAACAAAGGGCCATAAATAGTTATCTATATCATTCTTCAATCGTTTTGGTTTATACCGTTTTGGAAAGTACTTTGGCACAAATATGTACAGAGGTTAAATTCAAAGTAAAAGCAGATTTTTCATATGATGGCCTTTCTGGAGGAAATATAATTAAAAAAGCAGTTGAGTACTTAAAAATAACTGTTGGGTTGCCATTTTCATCTATAGAGCATATATGGCCTCGAATAGGACAGTTTCAAAATCTGAGAAATGAAATTGTGCATCAAAATGGAAAATTCGCAGGTAAAAACGCAGACACGATAAGGCAAAATAAAAACAAAATGCTGAATATGTTTAACTCCTTGGAGCTTAACGAAAGTGAGACTCAATTCTATATTATGAGTGAGCATTTAGTTTGTGAATTTATAGATCGAACAGAAGCATTAATTCAAACAATTATTAGCGATATCGAATCAAAAACGTATGTCATATCAAATTAAACGGAATAAATTATTAACACTATAAATCATGCAAATAATCGAGATATTTAACTCCCTGAAACTTGAAGCTGCTTGTCGGGTATTAGCCGATACTGAGCGAGGACTAACTGGCCCTGAAATAGGTTGCCTGATTCAAGATTGCAAAATTAAAGATGTCACTCCTTCAATAACGAAATTAAAACGCGCAACGTACTCTGCGGCAATCAAATTAGAAACAGCTCAGCTTTGTAGTTGACTACTAAAGATAAGGATTTCAAATGAAACCACAAACATTAGCTATGTTTATTATTGGCGTAATATCAATTTCAGTATCTATATATCTTGGTTTAACATATGAGAAGTCTACCTTTATGAAATCATGTAAAATAGAAATGGCTAAACAATTTGCTAATAGTAAAGTTATGGCTAACAAACAAGATGTTGAATGGGCATGTGAAACTATGTATATAAATAACGGGAAGCTTTATTAAATAAGCCGTTTAAAAGGACAAAAAACAGTTGGCTTTTGCTCCTTCGTCACCTATTTTACTGACTCTTAACGAGGCGTTGCTAATGGCTGCTTTTGGCACTTTGCCGAAATTCAGCTTTGATAAAGTCCTACAGTTCAAACCTGACAGATCAAGTTAGTACTTATTAAAATAAACGAAGCTAACCACTTGAATTGGCTTATTCGATGTCGCTTATCATTGTTGCCCGAACCCCGAACCCCGAACCCCGAACCCCGAACCCCGAACCCCGAACCCCGAACCC
>NZ_LKGQ01000019.1:0-83397 GCF_001401785.1 Pseudoalteromonas sp. P1-16-1b
GATATCAGGCTCTTCAGTTTGAGCTTCAGTAGTTGGTTGCTCAGCATCGAGCAATTCATCAATATCAACTTCATCGTCTTCATCAACTAAGCTGTCGATGTCTGGCTCTTCAGTTTGAGCTTCAGTAGTTGGTTGCTCGGCATCGAGCAATTCATCAATATCAACTTCATCGTCTTCATCAACTAGGCTATCGATATCAGGCTCTTCAGTTTGAGCTTCAGTAGCTGGTTGCTCAGCATCGAGCAAGTCGTCAATATCAAACTCGTCGCCCTCTTCAACTAAGCTGTCGATATCTGGCTCTTCACTTTGCTCTTCAGTAGCCGGTTGCTCAGCATCGAGCAAGTCATCAATATCAAACTCGTCATCTTCATCAACTAAGCTGTCGATATCTGGCTCTTCGCTCTGATCTTCAGTAGCTGGTTGCTCAGCATCGAGTAAACTGTCTATATCAAACTCGTCATCATCAGCTTGTGCTGTTACATCATCTGCTTGTTCATTATTCTCATCAAGCAAGTCGTCAATGTTAAAGTCTTCGCCCTCTTCAGCAAGTTCTTCACTAAGTGCTGCCATATCATCATTCGATTCACCTTTAGGTTCATCTGGCAGAGCATCGTCGTCTTCTTCGTCAAACAGGCTATCTAAGTCATCTGAACTTAAAATATCATCCGATTCGTCAAGATTAATAGTATCGCCCGTGTCATCTTCATTTGAGCTATCAAAGTCTTGTTGCATGAAAACATCAAGTTCATCGTCTTCGGTATTTTCGTCTTCAAAAACAACATCATCACTGAGTAGGCTTTCTAACTCATCTTGATCTAGAAGACTGTCGTCATCGAGATCATCGTTTAAATCAACATCATCATCGAGTAACACGTCATCCATGTTATCGTCTAGTTGCACACTTATATCATCAAGTGGATCGGGGGCTGGCGCTTCATCAAGAGTGGGCTCTGGCACTTCATCTATCGGATCAGTAAACGCTGGAGCTTGAGGAATAAACTCATCATCGTCACTTTCAGGCTCTTGATTATTACTTCGCTTACGCAACCACATAACAACGGCAAAAATGATCAATAAAGCCGGAATGGTCATTAATAAAATCAGCACTAAAGGATTCGAAAGTAGCGCGGCAAAGCTAAATTCACTCTCTTGCTCTACCTCTTTTAATTTTTGCTGCGCAATAATCTCATTTTGCTTAAGGATTAATTCTTTTAACTGTTGCTGTATTTCACTGTCTTGACCAAGCTGTAAGCGAACGTTTTCTAACTCGTTTGAAATACCTGTAAGCTGTTTTTTTAGGTTGTTGTTTTCAACTAAGATCTCTTCTACGTTGCTAACTGAACTTTTAAACTGCTGCTGAAGCTCAACTAATTTATTACCTTGGTCTGTTTTTATCGCTTTTAATTCTTGTTGTAACTCTTTTTTAGCTTCATCAACATCAGCTTTGCGAGCTTGCGTGACTTGTGTTTGTGCTGAATTAATTTCTGCTTGAGTAAGCGTACCATTTTTCTTTTTTTCCCACAGGTCATCATCTTGCTCAGAGCGTTGCTTAGCTAATTGCGGGTTTACTCGTCTAATTTCTGCCAAAGTAGGTATCTTTAAATAAGAACCGCTTCGCATGTGATTTAAATTTTGTTCTAAAAATGAGTTGGGGTTTTTGTTATACAAGGCCTGCATAACTTGGTAAATGCTAACTGAATTATCGGGACGAACCTTAACGGCAATGCGCCAAAGTGTATCGGTTGGTTTTATTGGCCCAATAGAACGCCCCTGTGCGCCGTAATCTGCGCCTTTGGGCCCTCTTAATTGGGTACTGTCTTGAGAGTAAACAGTCGTTACCATCAGTGCAGACGCTAATATAATAAGTGAAACGAAACCGCGCATGCTGATCCTTTAATGTTTAAATGTTAACACAGCGCTTTCAATTGGCGCTTAAACATTGATTATTCTTGCCGTTGTTAACCACGTGGCTAACGCACATTTTTATTACAATCTATTTTTATTGCAAGCTCTATTCCAGTTACAAACTATAAACCAGTTAAGCCATAATATCCATCGCAACGCATTGAAAATAAATACCTTAAACATCAAGATAAAAATATTTTTATGTTGTTTATCAAAGTGTTTACACTACTGTTGTTTATAAGTGGCAAAAAAATGGCAATTTAAGCACAAAAAAACGGCAAGCCACTTTGGTTTGCCGTTTATTGGATTATCACTGTATTCTGGCTAATTACATATAATTAGCGATCAGTTCTTCTGCTATTTGCACACTGTTGGTTGCTGCCCCTTTACGGGTGTTATCACTTACTACCCACATATTTAATCCATGTGGGTGTGAAATATCGGCACGTAAACGGCCAATGTAAACAGTGTCGTTACCACTGGCATCAGAGACAGCCGTTGGGTAATCACCCGCATCATCAATTAGCTCAACACCCGGTGCATCGCTCAATAATTGCTTCACATGCTCAAAGTCATAAGGCATACGCGTTTCTATATTAATTGACTCAGAATGACCAAAGAACACCGGTACACGAACGCAGGTCGGGTTTACTGCAATGGTGGTATCGCCTAAAATTTTATGCGTTTCGTTTACCATTTTCATTTCTTCGCGTGTATAGCCATTGTCTTCAAAGCTATCGATTTGCGGAATAACATTAAACGCAATTTGCTTAGGAAAAATGTCGTTTTCCATTGGACGTGCATTCATTAAGTTAGCTGTTTGTTTTGCCAGTTCATCAACCGCTTCTTTGCCTGCACCCGACACTGCTTGGTAGGTTGAAACGTTAATACGATCAATACCGTAGGCATCATAAATAGGTTTAAGCGCGAGCATCATTTGAATAGTTGAACAATTAGGATTAGCGATTATATTACGGTTTCTAAAATCGGCTAAACTCGCTGAATTCACTTCTGGCACAATTAGCGGCACTTCAAAGTCATTTCTAAAGTGTGAGGTATTATCAATAACAATACAGCCCGCGTCTGCAGCAATCGGGGCGTACTTTTCAGACACACTGCCACCAGCAGAAAATAAGCCGATATGCGCTTGGCTAAAGTCAAAGCCTTCAACATCGCGTACTTCTATGCTCTCACCACGAAACTTTATATCTTCGCCGGCACTTCGGCTGCTTGCTAATAAAAACAGCTGATCGACCGGAAATTTACGATCTTCCAAAGTTTCAATGATTTGACGACCAACAAGGCCGGTAGCGCCGAGTACGGCAACGTTATATTTTTGCGACATATTTCATCCTCTGTAAGCACGGTTAAAACAACCGCGCTAATTAAATTAGTTTACTGTGGTAAAGCCAAGCTGGGCAAGTGCAGCAAGCTCGGTGCTATCACCTTCAACCATCACAGTGCTAAACTCACGGCGGGTTGGATAGTTTTTTCGTAAGCTGTCAAAGCCTTCATCGGCTAAGTGACGTAGTAAAATGCCATCATCACGGCGTACGTCATAAACTAAATGCACTAAACGGGCTATATCTGTTTCGCTAAAACTGCTTTCTAGGGTGACTTTTTTAATCGCTGGAGGCGGTAAAAAATCATCAAGCGATTTTATTGCGTTAACCCCTTTGAGCTCACATAAGCGCTGGTACAACATTTGTGTACCTCGCGCTTTACCTTCAAGGGTATGCCCTGCAATGTGAACACTGGCATAGCGCACGTGCTCCAGTAATTCAGTTAAAATATTAGGTTCATTTTCCCAAACATCCAGCACTAAATCGAGTTCAGCTCCGGCTTGCATCACTTCAAGTAAGGCTTGATTGTCAATTACATCACCTCGGCTGGCGTTTATTAACGTTAACCCAGATTTAAGTTTAGTTAAGCGTGTTTTATCAAGCATGTGCAGGGTTTTGTGCCTACCCGTTTTAATCAACGGCACATGAAAAGTAACAATATCTGACTGCGCTAATAGCTCATCAAGCTCAACATGCTCGGTTAATAGCCCTTGCCCATGCTTAATTGGATCGCACAATAGTAAATTAACGTTCAGTGCTTTTAACTTTTGCGCTAAACAACTACCAATATTACCTACACCCACAATACCGATTGTTTTACCACTTAACGGACTGGCATTTTCTTGGCTTAATGCAAATAAGCTACTTATTACATACTCAGCTACGGCAATGGCATTACAGCCAGGCGCACTGGTAAAGCCGATATTGTTAGCACTGAGCAAATCAGTATCAATATGATCAACACCAATCGTGGCGGTACCTACAAAGCTTAGTTTATTCGCCTGTGCTAATAGTTCACTGTTAACTTGAGTAACTGAGCGGGTAAGCAGTACATCAACATCGATAAGTTGTTCAGGGGTTAATTGCCTGCCATCAAATCGTTCAACCTCACCCATATCTTTAAAGAATTGCTCAACTAAAGGCATATTTTGATCGGCAAGAATTTTCATTGTGAGTCCGTTTGGCGAAATGAGGCGCTATTGTAACGAACAACCCCCTATTAGCACAAACGAAAAAGCCGAGCATTTTGCTCGGCTTTAAAATAGTTAACGATTAACTTAACCTTTGTATTTGCTCATTACTAGCGTGGCATTAGTACCGCCAAAACCAAAGCTGTTAGACATAACCGTGTTTAGTTCAACGTCTTTTGCTTCAGTCACAATATTCAAGCCTGCCGCTTGTTCATCTAACTCATCAATATTGATAGATGGCGCAACAAAACCGTGCTCAAGCATGAGTAATGAAAAGATAGCTTCGTGTACGCCAGCCGCACCCAATGCATGGCCTGTCATTGCTTTAGTGGCACTGATCATTGGTGAGTTACCACCAAATACTTCTTGAATAGCGCCAAGCTCTTTAACATCACCTACCGGTGTTGATGTACCGTGGGTATTTAAGTAATCAATGCTGTCAACGTTTTGCATAGCTTGGCGCATACAACGTGCTGCACCTTCACCCGATGGTGCAACCATGTCGTAACCATCTGAGGTTGCGCCGTAACCGGTAATTTCAGCGTAAATATGCGCGCCACGAGCAAGTGCATGTTCAAGTTCTTCAACTACCACAATACCGCCACCAGCTGAAATTACAAAACCATCGCGGTTTGCATCGTAAGTACGTGATGCTTTTTCAGGTGTGTCGTTATATTTAGTAGAAAGCGCGCCCATAGCGTCAAACTCCATTGCTAACGTCCAGTGAAGCTCTTCACCGCCGCCTGCAAAAATAACGTCTTGTTTGCCTAGTTGAATTTGTTCCACCGCGTGGCCAATACAATGCGCAGAAGTCGCACACGCAGAACTAATTGAATAGTTAACACCTTTAATTTTAAACGGCGTTGCTAAACATGCAGAGGTGGTACTTGCCATAGTACGTGGCACCATGTAAGGGCCAACGCGCTTAACGCCTTTTTCACGAAGAATATCAGCCGCTTCTACTTGCCATTTTGATGAACCACCACCAGAGCCAACTAATAAACCAGTACGCTCGTTTGATACTTGCTCGTCGCTAAGACCCGAATCTTCAATCGCTTGCGCCATTGAAATATAAGAGTAAGCCGCCGCATCGCCCATAAAGCGCATTGCTTTACGATCAACATGCTCTTTAACATCAATATCAATTTTACCTGATACATTGCTACGCAATTTGTAATCAGCAAATTCTTGATTAAAAGCAATACCACTTTTACCCGCTTTTAGTGACTCTAATACTTCTTGTTTATTATTGCCGATGCTTGATACAACACCGATGCCTGTTATTACGGCTCTTCTCATGGGTAATTCCCTTAGCTTAATACTTAATTGTGTTCTATTTTACGCGAATTTAATCATCTAAGTGGTCAGCTTTCTAGCGTACACTTGTACTCTGAAGCTACAGCTTATAAATAACGCCAGACTATTTCAAAGAAAACACGTAAAATAATTAAAAAATTATCTATAAATTGAATTGGTCATGATAAAAAACGCCCATATACACTTTAACGACTTAGGCACACCAGTTGCCAATGACTTTGACGATGTTTATTTTTCTAATGACGACGGCCTTGCTGAATCGCATTATGTGTTTTATCAACAAAACAGTATAGATACACGGTTACAAAATCATGACCGTGAACACTTTGTTATCGCCGAAACCGGTTTTGGTACTGGGCTTAACTTTTTGAATGCATGGCTGCAGTTTTCTGACCACTTACAGTGCCTACAAGTTCAAAATGAACAACCAAATAAAGTGCAGCGATTACATTTTATTTCTTTTGAAAAATATCCACTTAGCGTAAATGATTTAAAACAAGCCTTGCAAGCTTGGCCTAGTTTAAGCCATTTAAGCGACCAACTCATTACCCACTACCCGATTAATTTAAATGGCTGCCACCGACTTGAATTTGCCAATGGCCGTGTAATCCTCGACCTCTACTTTGGCGACGTACTGGAATGTATTAATAGCATGAGCTACCCACAAAGTGGGCTGGTTGATGCGTGGTTTTTAGATGGCTTTGCGCCAAGTAAAAACCCCGATATGTGGCAGCAAAGTGTATTTAACGCCATGGTTGATATTTCCAGAAGCAATGCCACATTAGCCACGTTTACCGCTGCGGGCTTTGTGCGCAGAGGACTAAACGAGGCAGGCTTTAGCATGCAAAAAGCCAAAGGCTTTGGCCGAAAGCGTGAGATGCTAATTGGCACACTTGCTCAAGCCAACCCAAAACAATCAGCTCCCGCCTATTTTGAGCATCACCCCTCACCGCTTTCAAGTGTGGCTGTTATTGGCGGTGGTATAGCGAGCAGTTGCATACTTTATAGCCTCGCAAAGCGTGGGATAAAAAGCCACTTATTTTGCCAAGATGAAAAACCCGCAATGGGTGCATCGCACAATGTGCAAGGGGCTGTGTATCCACACTTACAGGCAAAAAACTCGCCACATAGTGAATTATTTGCCCACAGTTTTTTATACGCAAAGCGGCTTTATAATCAATTACTCAACAATGGCTTTTTGTTTGATCACCAGTGGTGTGGTGTATTACAACATGCAGTAAAACAGCCATTGGCAGATCGCCATCAGAACCTCGCTGATAAACAACTGTGGCCAGAGCAGCTTATGCGAAATGTGACTGCTAATCAGGGTGATGCTATCGCTGGGGTTAAAACAGGTTACTCAGGGGTGTTTTTTGAACAAGGCGGCTGGGTTAATCCCCCGCAGTTAGTTTGTGCAATGTTAGATGCCGCACAGCAATTAAATTCGTTTGAAAGCCTATTTAACTGCCATATTGAGCAATTTAATAAACAACCCGATGGTTGGTACTTAACCACGCAAAAGCAAACATTTGGCCCCTTTAGCGATGTGATTATTTGTACTGGTGAGCACAGTGATGCATTTACGCAAACCAAAACACTTCCCATTGTTAGCGTTCGCGGCCAAGTGTCACATGTTCAGGCAAGCGAGCAATCACGTAAACTTAATACTGTGTTGTGCCACAAAGGCTATTTTACTCCCGCTTATTTAGGTCATCATTGTATGGGCGCCACCTTTGAAAAAAATAGTAAGAGCCGTGAAGTAACCGAGCAAGACAACCACACTAACCGTGAACAATTACTGAGTTTTTATAACAACACTGAATTTGCCATCAGCTTAGGCGATATTAGCTCAGCCAAAGCCGCTGTTCGCTGTAGTTTTATTGACCACTTACCTATGGCTGGTGAATGGGTGGAGCAAACTGATTATACACATGCATTTGCTAATTTACGTTTAGGCAAGCGCTATCAATATCAGCCATTAGAAAAACCACAACAGGGCCTACATATTTTTACCGGCTTTGGCGCGCGAGCATTGTGCAGTGCACCGTTATCTGCCGAGCACTTAATAAGTAGTTTAAACAATGAACCTCGCCCACTAAGTGAGCGTTTAAGCCAAGCAATTCACCCTGGCCGCTTTATTGTTCGTGACCTTATTCGCAATAAAATTTAAAAGGCAGATCACACTGCTCACACTAAAAAATAAACCTATACTTTAAAAACAAATTATTACCCCCAGCTCTTTAGTACAGTAGATAAAGTTTAAGTCGGCTGTTTTGTCTTATAAAATAAGGAGTATGTGATGAGTAAAACATTAATAATTGGTGCCAGTGGGCAGATTGGTAAACTAACCACCCAACTATTGCTTGAACACCAACATCCTGTAGTGGCTTTAGTGCGTGACAAAAGTAAATTAGATGACTTAAATAGCGACTATTTAACAATCGTAGAGCAAGATTTAGAAAATGATTTTAGCGATGCGATGCACGGTTGCGACCATATCATTTTTGCCGCAGGTTCAGGCGGGAACACCGGCGCAGATAAAACCTTACTTATTGATTTATGGGCCGCCACCAAAGCCATTAATTACGCAAAAGAGCATGCCGCTAAGCACTTTACAATGGTGAGCTCTATTGGTGCTGACGATCCAGATGCAATTCAAAGCGATTTAAAACCCTATTTAGTAGCTAAGCATATGGCAGATAGACATTTAATTAATAGCGGGCTCAATTATACGATTGTACGTCCAGGCTCACTCACAAATGAGAATGCCTCAAAACTTATTTCTACCGAACGTCCCAAAGATCGCGATAAAGCAATCATTAGCCGTGAAAATGTAGCCCATGTTTTATTTACTATTGCCACAGAGCAAGGCAGCAATCGCTGCATATTTGAAGTATTTGATGGCGACAAACCAATAAAAGCCGCTATTAAATAAGCATTACATTCATCCCTTGCCATGCAAGCTGTATGGCAAGCAGGGTTAAAATAACTTTAAAAATAACCCTAAAACGCGCCACCGATAACTGCTTAAGTAACTTAATCCCTAACCATGTGCCAATGGCTCCGCTTAAAATCATCGCTAGTGTTAACGGCAACCATTGCCAAAAGCTAAAGCCAAGCCCCGCATAAACAACGGCTTTTAAACTATGCTGCAAGGTCATAATACTTGAAAAAGTCGCGGTAAATTTAAGCTTATCGTAATGATTAATATGTAAATAACTCGCTACCAAAGGCCCACTTGCTCCGACAAAAGTCGAGATAAATGCGGTTATTAAGCCCGCTAGTAAGCGCCCTAATCGTGAGTCTTTATTAAATTCAGGAATTGTTCCCCACAATAAATAAATCACAAATAAAGCCACAAACAGCTTCATGCTATCAAGGTTAATATCGCTTACTACTTGGCTTGATAGCCCCGCGCCAATTAATCCACCCAGAGTAAAATACAACAACATCGGCTTATCAAGATGGGCAATACTTAACAACAACCGATTGGCATTAGAGCCCAACTGCACTAAACCATGAACCGGCACCACCACCGCCATAGGCATAACCGACGCCATTACCACCAACAGCATTAAACCACCGCCCGCACCAAAAGCCGCCGATACAAACGAAGTAAATCCCGCCAGTAAAATGAGTAAAAGCGAAATTAAAGGGGGGATGTGTTCAGCTGTAAAAATATCCATATCTATGCCCGCTGTTAATCATTAACTCATAATACAAAAAATAGGCAAGTAAGCGACTAGTCTTTTAGTGGTATGGGGTTCGGGGTTCGGGGTTCGGGGTTCGGGGTTCGCAAGATAAACCAAAGCACAATAAATTCAATAACTTCAGCCATAAAAAAACCCGCGGCTTGATTGCTCAAGTTGCGGGTTTTTTAGGGTTTTTAAACAAACGAATTTAAAAACCGTTATTGGTGGAGCTGGGGGGATTTGAACCCCCGTCCGAAAAGCCTCGACCGTCGGTACTACATGTTTAGTATTGTCATTTAATTAACCTTTAAATCCCGGACAAACACGGTAGATAAAGGCGAGGCCGCTTAGTTTTAACGCTTCAACCCCGGCCAGGGTTTCCGTCGCGATCAGGTGTTAGGGTGACACTCCAAAATCCAGTCCACAAGAATACATGGAAGGAGCGCTAGCCAGCCTAAGCTGCTAGAGAGTAGTTATCGTCGTTTGCGATTACTTTAAATTGCGGCTTTTTTACGAGGCAAACCGCACCTCGACATGCACCTTGGGCTTCTTGAATTCCGTCGAATCCTAATCAGCCCCTGAATAAGGTTACTCATTCAGAGCGTGCAAGCAGTATAACTGAGTAACCCATCAATACTCAACACCTTAGGCACTTTATTTTATCGCTTGGTTAATCATGCATCAAACACACATGTAAATGTAAAATATTGAACAATTAAGAAACAATTACTTAACAATGATGGTGCTTTATGCTCAAATGCAAGGCTAGACCTTGGTCTAATAAATTATAAAAAATAATAACAGGCATATTACCTAGAGGATTTATAAATGTCGGTTTTTTCTTTTGATGAGCAAACGGGGTATATCTCTTTAGTTTCCCACCCACAAGTTTCAGGTTTAGCCTCAACAGCAACACAGCTTATTGAATTAATTGGCCGGTCAGAATATTGCGAGTGTGAAGTTATTGCTAGCAATATTGGTAAGCTGTTTGCTCAAAATAACGCCGAAGAAGCCCCCTCTTTAGTAATTGCTCAAGCCATTGATGCAAAGCTAACCATAAACATCGATGAAAAGAATATGCTCGTTGAAGCTACCCTTATTACTGCCAAGGGCGGTAAATTGCTTAGCATGGAACAAGCGATTGAAGAGTTCTCACAAGCAGGGGTTGTAAAAGGCATTAGTTCTCATGCATTAGAACAGTTATTGGCGCAACAGTTCGAACAACCCCCAGGAAGCACGCATTGCGCCGAAGTCGCTTTTGGCCGTGCACCTAAAGTGGGTAACGATGCCAAATTTGTGCGCCTTTGCTGCACAGCGCAAGACCGCGTACTTAGCCCGCAAGCTAAAGGCGGTGGTAAAGTCGATATGAGAAACCTAGGTGATATTATTACTGTAAAACCTGGTTGTGAATTAATGCGGCGCATTCCAGCAACATCGGGGGTTGATGGGTTTACTGTGTTTGGTGATGTACTAACTGCAACCTCCGGCAAAGAACATAAATTACAACCTTTTGACGGCACTAAAATTGCGCCTGACAACCCCAACTTATTAATTGCCGACTGTACTGGCGTACCGGTTGCCCTTCCCCGTGGTATGCGTGTTGATGATGTTTTATGCTTTCACAATATTGACCCAAGTACTGGGCATGTTGAATTTGATGGCAGTATTATAGTCAGTGGTGATATAAAAGATGGCATGCGCGTGACCGCCAGCGGCGATATTACTGTTTTAGGCTTTGTTGAATCGGCGCAGCTCAAAAGTGATAGCGCCATCACAATAGTAAAGGGTGCAATTGGCAGAAAGCGAGAAGCAGATGAGCCATTTACCTGTTCTATTTTAGCTAAACGAACCGTTGCGCTTGGTTACTCTCAATACTGTGACATAAAAACGGATCAAAACTTACTAATAGATCGCCAATCATTACATTGTGACTTGAGTGCTGGAAATTTAATTAGGGTGGGCAGCGCAAAAGATCCTAAAGGGAAAATTATTGGTGGCCATATTCTAGACGCAATGCGCATTGAAACAGGTGAATTGGGCGCACCAGCAGGAACTAAAACCCGTGTTTGCATCGCACAGCGATGGTATGTGCTAAAACAAAAACAAGCGCAAATCACTGACTTTGAAAAAGTTTTAATCGGTAAGTCAATTGAACTACAGCAAGCGCGCCAGCGAATTAATAAACAAGTTGCAAGCGCACAGCGTCAGCAGTTTTTGAATAAAATAACAACGAATGAAGAACACATAGCAAACCGAAGCGCCAGCATCAATCAGCAAAAGCAGTTACTAAGAAAGAAAATGGCGCAGCTTTTAGCGCTCAGTCGCTTAAAAGTTAATGAGCTTATGCACCCTGGGGTAGAGCTTAAAATTGCACGAGAATCAATTAGCTTTTCGCGTAATTACCCACCACATTTAATCACCCACAGTGAAGGTAAAATAACCCAATCGTTTTAATTTCGCTGATTAAAACTGACTCAGCTCAAAAGTGAACATTCACTATTGTGCTAATCTTGGTTGCTTGCTTCGTCTTCGCTTTGTTGTGTTTCGTCTACAGCAAGCGGCCAACCACCTAGTTGCTGCCAACGATTTACAATTAAACAGTACAGTTCAGCAGTACGTTCTGTATCGTACAACGCTGAATGCGCCTGTTTGTTATCAAACTCTATCCCTGCTGCGCGACACGCTTTAGCTAGTACCGTTTGCCCTAATGCCAAACCAGCAAGTGATGTGGTATCAAAACTAACAAACGGATGAAATGGTGTGCGCTTGATATTATTACGCTCAATAGCCGCATTTAAAAAGCCGTGATCAAAAGCGGCATTATGAGCAACCACCACAGAGCGCTGGCACCCTGCGGCTTTTTGCGCTTTGCGCACTACTTTACAAATTTCTTTAATCGCCTCTTCTTCTGGGACTGCCCCTCGAAGTGCTGAAAAAGGCTCAATCCCATTAAACTCAATGGCAGCTTGCTCAATGTTTGCCCCCTCAAACGGTTGCACATGAAAATGAACGGTATGATCGATACTAAGCAGCCCTTCATTATCCATTTTTAAAACGGACGCTGCAATTTCTAGTAGTGCGTCGGTTTCTTTGTTAAAACCGGCGGTTTCAACATCAATAACCACTGGAAAAAAGCCACGAAAGCGTTGCGCGAAAAGTGTTTGCTCAGTATTTGCCATAGTATTCTTGGTTTATAGGGATTAGCTGTCTATTATGTCAAAATTGGTGGCCTGTCGGCTAGGGGATTTATTGATTAATTACAGTTAAACTATAGGCATGTTACTTGCTTTGTAATTAGCGTTTGCGCTGAATTATTTGCTGTTGCGTAATATTTTACGGCTTTTGTCACTTTTTTGGCAGAGCTAGATAACTGGAGAATTCTCGATGAAGTGTAAGTTGTTATTTATTAGCCTAGGCATTAGTAGTGTGCTGTATAGTTTGAATACAACTGCGGCAATGCGCCAGTACACGGCTAACCAAGATAATTCAAATTGGAACTTGGTTAAAACAACTCGCTTGCAATGCCAATTAAATCATGAAGTTCCCTACTATGGTGAAGCTGTTTTTAAAGCATCAGCAAGTAAAAACAAAGATCTCACTTTTAATTTAGACATGGTGGTGCGCCCAGAAAATTACGCGATTGCCGGTTTAAAAGCGGTACCACCTAGCTGGCGAGCAGGCCGCCCTGCCCGTGATATTGCTGATATGAAATTACTTAAAAAGTTTGATGGTGAATTAGGCAATAAAACAGCATGGGAAATGCTGACTGAGCTTGAAAAAGGCAACCAACCCACTTTTTACTACCAGGACTGGCAAAATAGTGCCGATAAAATTGCCGTGGGTATGTCTAATGTTAATTTTAAGCAAGCGTATTGGGCGTTTTTACAATGCCGAGACGAATTGCTGCCATACAATTTTGAAGATATTTCGTTCACTATAATGAATTATGAATCGAATAGCAGTAAGTTAACCAAGTCATCGCAGCAACGCCTTGATAAAATTGCTGAATATTTAAAAAACGACCCGAGTATAGAATCAATCAATATTGCATCGTACACCGATAGTTATGGCGGTCGCTGGAATAACCTCGATTTATCTAGAACCCGTGCTAAGGCGATTAAAGATTACATGGTTGGCTTAGGCGTTGATGAAGCTAAAGTGGTTACTGAAGGTTTTGGTGAAAAACGCTTTGTAGATACCAATGACAATATTTTAGGCCGAGATAAAAACCGCCGCTTGGTGATTCAAATAGCAAAAATGTAAGTTAAGCTCCCTCCTTTAATGGCCGAATGTGTAATTTAAGCACTTTCGGTCAATACCTATCAATTTAATCATGCCTCTATTGTGAAAAACCAATACTCTAACCATTTAGTTATTAACATTTGGCTTTTTATTTTTTCATTTATATTAATAAGTTAAATTTCATTTTTTAATGATTTTGGCTTTTTTAATACAGTTGTAAATAGAAGATTACATTTTATTTTGTCTCTTTTATGACAAAACTATTTAAGTTTTGCACAACTAGTTATATCTTGCGTGTCTCTCACGTTTGATCAGGATCATTAAGTGCTTAAAAATAAAACAATAGGTAGCATGTTAATTGTTGCAGGAACTACCATAGGCGCGGGTATGCTTGCCCTACCAATCGCCTCTGCGGGGCTCGGGTTTAATACGGCAATGGTGTTAATTGTCGGCTGTTGGTTACTAATGACCTACACTGCATTACTTATGTTGGAGCTGCACCAATATGCCCCTCGCGATGCGACTTTAAATACACTGGCTAAGCTTTGGCTTGGTAAACGTGGCCAGTATGTAGCTAACTTTTCGATGATATTCTTATTTTATGCACTGTGCGCTGCTTACATAGCCGGTGGTGGTGCTCAGCTACAAGAGCGCATTAATACTGGGTTTAATCTTAGTATTGCTCCACAATTAGGCTCCGTTATTTTAGCCGTATTGATTGCAGGTGTGGTGACTTTAGGCACTAGTAAAGTTGATAAGCTTAACCGAGTACTATTTAGTGTAAAAATAGTAGTTTTGGCTAGCTTGTTTTATATGCTAACACCTTATGTACATGGCCAACACTTATTGGAAATGCCTGTTGAGCAAGGGCTGATACTGTCGGCTATCCCGGTGGTATTTACCTCTTTTGGTTTTCATGGTTCTATTCCTTCTATTGTTAAATACGTCGGGCTTGATATAAAAACCTTGCGCAAAGTTATGATTGCAGGCGCCTCTTTACCACTGGTTATTTATGTATTTTGGCAAGTATTAAGCCAAGGCATAATGAGCCAAGATCAATTACTACAAAGCGAAGGGTTAACTGGGTTTGTAGCCAGTGTGGCCAATATTGCCAATAACGCCAATGTTTCTACTGCGGTTAAACTCTTTGCCGACTTAGCTCTAGCAACGTCATTTTTAGGGGTAAGCTTGGGGTTATTTGACTTTTTTGCTGACACATTCAAAAAAGCAGACACGGGGGCTGATAGAATTAAAACAGCACTTATTACTTTTGTTCCTCCTCTTGGATTTGCTTTATTTTACCCGCAAGGATTTATTATGGCATTAGGCTATGCAGCCATTGCTTTGGTTATATTGGCAGTATTTTTACCTGTTAGCATGGTGTACAAGCAGCGTCAGGGGATTGAAAAAGAAGGCTATAAAGTACGCAGTGGTAATATTGGTTTAGCCATAGCCGCTTTGTGTGGTATTTCAATTATTAGCGCACAATGCCTGCAAATGGCAGGACTTATACCAGCTATAGGCTAGCCCCTATAGTTGTTCTAATGTGTGCACCCCAATGATGGTTTTGGGGTACACACCATTCAAACGTCAATTGTTAACGTTAAAATACTATCGCTTGCCCTCTTCCGCTTTGCTCAGACGCCGCATCTAATTTGCCATCATTATTGATAATCACATGCATATCACCAAAGTGACGCTCATCCACTGTATAACCCATTTTTATTAGCTGTTGCTTTACTGAGGACTCCAAACCCGAGTGCGCTCTAATCACATTTTTAGGCCATAACTGATGGTGAAAACGCGGGCTATTTACTACTTCATTTGCGCTCATATTAAATTCAATCGCATTGAGTATTGATTGATACACTGAACTAATAATTGTGGTGCCGCCAGGCGACCCTGTTACCATTTTCACCTTATTATTACTGAGTAAAATGGTTGGAGTCATAGAGCTTAACATACGTTTATGTGGCTGAATTTCATTCGCTTTTCCGCCAATGGCGCCAAATACATTCATAACCCCGGGCTTAGCGCTAAAGTCATCCATTTCATCATTTAAAATAAAGCCAGCGCCTTCTACGACTACGCCACTACCAAACCCTAAATTGATGGTGGTGGTATTAGCAACGGCATTCCCCATGTTATCAATAATAGAAAAGTGAGTGGTTTGTTCGCTTTCTTTTAAACCCGGTTTAATATTTTCAGTGGTAGAAATGGCCTTTAAATCTATACTATTGCTGCGGTTTTTAAGATAGTTTTCTGCAAGTAACTTAGCTGTAGGCACTTGGTAAAAATCAGGATCGCCTAAGTATTCTGCCCTATCAGCAAACACTCGCTTACCTATTTCAGCAAGTAAGTGCACATACCCAACTGAATTATGTGATGGTGCAGTTATGGGCTTTTTAAGCTCATACATTTTAAGCCATTGTAATATAGCAATACCGCCGGAGCTTGGTGGCGGTGAAGTAAGCACTTGATAGCCGTTCCACTTAGCTTTTATAGGAGTACGAGACTTTGCGCGGTAATTTTTTAAATCGTCTTGAGTAATAATACCGCCATGTTGCTTCATAAAGTTTGCGATGATCGTTGCAGTTTCACCTTGATAAAAACCATCTTGGCCATTATCGCGAATGCGTTTGAGTGTCGCTGCAAGCTCAGGTTGTTTAAAAAGCTTACCTGATGTAGCGCTTGCAAAATAACTGGCAAAGTTTACTTTAATGTTTTTATTGTTTAGGTGCTCTATGTAGCCCTTAATTAACTGAGCCAACTTTTCGGGCACCACGAAACCTTGCTCAGCTAATGTAACCGCAGGTTGTACTAAGGTTTTCCAAGGAAGTGTGCCATGCTTCTTATGTGCTAGCCACATACCAGCAACACTCCCAGGTACGCCACTGGCATGAATACCATAAATAGATTTATTAGCAATAACTTGCCCTTGCGCGTCTAAATACATATCACGATGTGCGGCGTTCGGTGCAGTTTCACGGTAATCTATAAAATCACCTTGGCCATCCTTATGAATAAGCATAAACCCACCGCCGCCAATATTACCCGCCTCGGGAAGCGTAACGGCCAATACAAACTGTGCTGCAATGGCTGCATCAACCGCGTTCCCCCCCTGTTCTAACACAGCTTTTGCAGCATGTGCACTAAAAGTGTCAGGCATGGCAACGGCACTCTGTTTAGCCGCTACATTAAAAACACATAACTGTATTACCACAATACTACTGATAATTAGCTTGCTTGGTGAAAAAAGTGCTCCCATCCCATATCCTTAGGTTATTTTTATACATTGATGGCAAACATTAATGCATAGTAACAAACATCAGGTCAATATTTAGATGCTACATTTTTAAGGCTTAGGAAGTTTTAGCTCAACTGCACGGCTTTGAATAAAGCGCAGCAGTTAAGTTTGAGCCATCATCAGTATGAATATAATAGTGCTGTAGCTGCATACCGAGCTTTTTCATGATGTTAATTGAGCCAACGTTGGCGGTCAGCGCTGTGGCACTGATTGCCTTTACTTGCGACTGTTTTTCAATCGTTGAGCAAATCGCTTGTGCCGCCTCAATTGCATAACCCTTACCCCAACTCGCTCGTTTAAACCGCCAGCCTACTTCAATATCACTAAAGTCAGGCGTATCTGAAAAAAAGCCCATCGGCCGAACAAGCACCCAGCCAATAAAAGTATTACTTTCACGCAGAGTTACTTGCCATAGTCCCCAACCTTGTTGCTCATTGCGATAAGCGAGCATTCTTGGAATGGCTTTCGTTTTTATCTCTTCAAGAGTGGTAGGTTTACCTTGAGTTAAATACTGCATAACGGCTGGGTCTTGATCGAGCTCATATAATTGCTGCCAATCATTTTCGTTCATTAATTTAAAACTTAATCGTGTTGTTACAGCTATGTTCATTTTCATTGTTGTATAGTTACCTCTGAAATATATTTTTCACTAAAGGAGATAGTCAATGAAGAAATTAGCAGGTTTAGCATTATTAGGCACTTTAATTACACTAACAGGGTGTGAAGATGCCAACGAAGTGAAACAAGACGCCAAACAAACGAGCGCTGAAGTTCAAGAAAAGCTAAACGAAACGTGGAACGACGTTAAAGAAAAAACCAATGAGCTTAAAAATGACGAGTCATTAAATGAGCTACTCGAAGAGAGTAAAGCGATGGGCTTAGACATGTACGATGACGGCAAAGAAGTAGCTGTTGATGCATGGATCAAAAGCAAAGAAGCGGCTGGCGAGCTCACTGAAAAAACTAAGCAAAAAGCACGTGAAATTGCGGCAGAAATTGAGCAAGTACGTGAAGAGCATAAAGAAGGTTAATTATTTTTAACCATAAAAAAAGGTAAGCCATGGCTTACCTTTTTTGTTTTATTTTTAGAGCAAGTTATAGATTATAGTTCAAAGTCTTTTTTGAATTTTAAACCAAACTCACTACGATCATTGCTGCGCATTACGCCAACAAAGCCAGTTTGCTGCAGGCGACCTACATCGTAAACTTCGTTTAATACGTTCTCACCATATAGCGTTACTTCCATATCGCCGTATGGATTAGTGTAAGAAATATTAAAACCAACTAGCTCACGCGAATCAATCGTTTCACTTTTATTGAAAACTGACTGACCTTGCATTTCGCTACGGTACGAGTAGTTTGCATTTAATGCAACAGTGCCACCATTGCTTAAATCAACAAAGTAAGATGGAGCAACCATCACTGTCCAACGAGGTGTCAGTGCTGGTGAGTCACCTTTACCAATACCTTGTACACCCTCAGCCACTTCTGTAATTTCAGAATCTAAGTAACCTACTGCAGTGCGAATAGTAAAGTCGTCGGTTAGTGCAATTGTGGTTTCAAGCTCAATACCTTGCGCTTTAGACTGGCCTGCATTTTCAACGATAGTTACAAAGCCACCGCCCGCGGTTGGATCTGAGAATGGCAATGCTAAATCAGTGTAGTCAGTAACAAACATTGCAAGCATCATAGATACATTTTCATGTACCTGGCCTTTTAAACCAATCTCGTAGTTAACTGCTTTGGTTTCATCAAACGATACAAACTGATCCGGACCACCAAATGGGCGCGGTGGAAAGCCACCTGTTTGGTAACCTTTTTGCACTTGACCGTAAACGTTCATATTATTGCTAAGCTGGTATGAAGCATTAATGTCCCATGTCACTGCATTAAAGTCTGCACTAATGTCTTTACGTTCAGGGAAGGTTGGGAAAATAGCATTCGCATCTTTTTTATCTTCTGAGTAACGAAGACCACCGCCGATTGTTAAATCATCAGTTAAATCGTAACTACCGTTGATGTAAGCTGCGTATGAGTTTGTTTCTTGATTGATTTCAAAAAAGCCAAAACCACCAAATGACGGAGTAACACCATCATTCAATAGACCATTTGGCGTGTTAAATGGGCTAAATACAAAATCTTCTGAGCGAGTAAAACCATCTTCATTAAAGAAGTATAGACCCGATACAAAGTCCATCTTATCAAACGTTGCGTTTAACTGAACTTCAAAAGAGTATTGATCTGCACCGCCTACTTCTGGGAACTCAGATAAGTTAAGTGGTGATGCATCATCATCTAAGCCACCTTCATACTCAGAAGTACGGTAGCTTGAAATAAACTTAGCTGTATACGTGTTATTAATGGCCCAGTCAGCTGTAAATGACGTGCCCCAACCAGAATATGAAGTTGACTCAATACCTGCAACCGTTGTGCCTAAATCATCAGGGTTTTGAGGAATTAAGTCTTCAGTTAATAATGGGAAATCGCCATTAAAGACATCATTTGAATCTAATGAATCTGTCAGTTCAATAGTATAAGGCGATTGACCTGACTCATTATCAACGCCATCTAGCGAGAAGGTAAACGCTAAATCACTGGTTGCTTCGTATTTAAGTGCGATACGACCACTAAACTCTTGCTCTTCACCAATTTCTTTTTCAGGGTTAGCTAAGTTTACTGCTGTACCTACCCCATTACGTTGTTTGTATGACGCACTTGCTGACATGCTTAGATCGTTAGTTAGTGCATTATTAAAGTAAATATCACCCGCAACTCGACCACGACTGCCCACTTTAGCGGTTGTTGTTAGAATACCTTCATCACCAGGTTGTTTAGTAATTACGTTTACTGCACCACCTAATGTGTTACGGCCATAAAGTGTGCCTTGTGGCCCACGTAGAACTTCAACTCGCTCTACATTAGGAAGTGATAAGTTAGACCCCATTTGGCGACCTAAGTAAACACCATCTAGGTAAACACCTACGCCTGGATCGGTTGTTATAATGTGATCTTGCAAACCAATACCACGAATAAACACTGAGGCATGTGCTGCATTACCAACACCATAACGAGTAATGTTTAAGTTAGGAACGTATTTACCAATATCTTCTAAGTTACCCATATTGGCTTTATCAATAAGGTTAGCACCTATTGATGTAATCGCAGTTGGAGATTCGAACAAGCTCTCTGTACGTTTACGAGCTGTCACTTCAATTTTTTCAAACGCGTCTTGTTTGGCTGTCGTTTTAGCTTCTTGTGCATTTGCGGAAGTTGTTAGGGCTGCAATAACCGCTAAACTTAACTGTGAGAGGGTGCGTAATTTCAAGGTTTTCTCCAAAGGGTATTAATTTAATTATGCGTTATGCTGTGTAAACATAAATTGTAGGCATAAAAAAAGATGCTTTAGATGCATCTTTCCTCTGGGAGTGTATTGTATTACATAAAAGTTACAATATGTATATTTAACTTTAGTTTAAGCAAAAAAAAATTAATTTTTAACTTTTTAACCTAAACTAATTATCTAAACAATGACGCAGTTCTAATTTAAATTAAGACTTTAATACTAACCACCACCGATATTGCTCATTAATAACACAATCGGTTTATTGTAAAAAACACATTAAAGCTACTTGAAGTTATGACAATATCCAAAGACCCTTTATATTTAAATATTAAGCAAAACCATTTTTAGGTGAAAAGCATGACAAAAAAACAGACCACGCAATCAGCAAACATGCTTTTTAATAACACCCCCTACAATCCGTTATTTTTTACAACATTAAATAGCGACATATTGTTAGTCAGCTATTCAGCACTCAATACGCTTACAAATTACGAACTTCTGAGCCATTTTATACAAATCAATAATTATCAGGGATTGGTTATTTTTAATATTCCTAAAGATACTGATGTTATTTCACTAAAAGAATGGCCAAACTTAAAAGGTCTTTTTTATCAAGACACCAATGAAGAGCTATTCAACAGGGGGTTAGATGCAATTACACAAGGAGAATTGTGGTTTCCACGCACAATCAGTGATATTTGGATGCGCCAAATGCTCGATACAGAGCAAAAAAATGCTTTGCAAACAAGTAACCTAACCGATAAAGAAATTAAAGTGCTTAACCTACTCTTTAGTGGTCTTCATTCCAGTGCTATTGCTGATAGTTTATTTATAAGTGAAGCTACGGTTAGAGTACACTTACATAAAATTTATAAAAAAATAGCGGTCAAAAATAAACAGCAGGCAATTCGTTGGTGCCAAGATAACCTAAAAAATATAAATACGCGTTCATAACTAAAAAAATAATTACTACTTAATACGTACTGTAATAAACATAACCTCATCATAAATAACTCAAATAACTCAGTTGGTTACATTACCTTAGATAAAGAAATCCTTAATTTTCAATCACAGCCATGCGTTCTTGTTGCAAAAAAGTAGTGAAAAGTACTTAATTTATTAATTTTAATTAGAAAAAAGTTAATACTCATCTTATACTGCAGCGGGATACACATGAAATTAAATAGGATACACAATGAAAAAACTATCTGTAGCAGTAGCAATTTGTTGCGCACTTGCCACAAGTAACGCGAGTGCTGAAGTTCGTATTAATGGGTTTGCTTCTATTGTCGGTGGTAAGTCGCTCGATAGTGATCAAACGTTATATGGATATGATGATGATATTTCATTTAAAAATGAAAGCGTGTTTGCTCTTCAGCTAACCGCAGACCTGCAAGAGAAGCTATCCGCTACAGCGCAGATAGTGGCTCGCGGCGAAAATGATTTTGACGCCGACTTTGAATGGGCATACTTAACTTATGAGATATCTGACGAATTACAAATCAGTGCTGGTAAAATGCGTGCACCTTTTTATCGCTACTCTGACTTTTTAGATGTTGGCTATACCTACCGCTGGGTGCGCCCACCTCAGTCTGTATATAACTTACCGTTTTCAACCTATGAAGGCCTAAGCTTATTACATACAACTCAACTTGGTGATTGGGACTCTACTCTTCAGGTTATTTACGGCAGCTTCGATGATAACATTGCCGTAGTATCTGTTAACGGTGATACCGAGCTTAACGACATTGCAGGGTTAAACTGGACATTGAGTTACGATTGGTTCAGTGCTCGCGCTGCTTACTTTGTTGCTGAAACAAGTATTGAGATTGAAAATGATACGGCCGAAGGTATGGCGCTTAATGGCTTAGAACAAGCCCTTCGTAACTCAGGTTTTGTTGATCAAGCAAACAGTATTGCTATTGACGAAGACGATGGTGCATTTTTAGCACTTGGCTTTTCAATTGATTACAACAATATCTTGTTCGACGCTGAATACACACAGTTTGAAGTAGATAACAGTGCGCTCGCTAAGCAAACTCAATATTACACATCTTTAGGCTACCGTATGGACGACTGGCTTGTTCATTTAACCTATGAAAACAACGATGATGAGCATGATAGTAATCGTTATAATGCACTACCAAATGTACCGCCGTTAAATGCTGGGCTTAACCAAGTTTTGGAAGGCTCTAAAGCTAAGAGTAATGTATACACGATTGGTGCTCGTTATGACTTCCACCCAATGGCTGCCTTTAAAGTAGACTTTAGCCGCCTAAAAGATGATATCTCAAATACTGAAACTGACGTAGTTGCCGTTGGCGTTGATTTAGTATTTTAATTGGAGCGAATGATGAAGAAATTAATTTTAGCCAGTATGCTAACACTATGTAGTACTGCAGCATTTGCTGAAGTTGCAGTAATCGTTAACCCAGCGAATGCCAATGCAGTAAGCCAAGACGATATTAAAAAAATATACCTTGGCAAGAGCAAATCGTTTGCTGATGGCACCAAAGTAAACCCTGTAAACCAAAATGGTACTGCGGTAGCTGATGAATTTAACGACAAGCTTGTTGGTAAGTCAGGCAGCCAGTTAAATGCTTATTGGTCAAAGCTGGTTTTTACTGGTAAAGGCACACCTCCAGGTAAACTGGATAATGACCAAGCCGTGATTGATTTTGTAGCTGCTAATACAGATGCGATTGGCTATATTGATAGCGCTAAAGCAAGCGATAAAGTCAAAGTAGTAGGCAAGTATTAATCTGCTAAATTAAAAATAAAAAGCCCGCAATAAATACTTTATTGCGGGCTTTTTTATGCCTATTATTTACAACCTTAATAAAACATTAAAATATCGCCTTAACGACTACTCATCAATTTTAAACTTAGCAGTTGCATCTAATAAGTTATCTGAAAGGTAATGTAAGTTTTTAGCCACATCTCTTACGGCTTTGAGTGAGCTCATCGTATCTTCGAATGAAACATGCATATTAGATACGTTGTCTACAACCATTGCGGCTACTGAGGTTTGCTCTTCAGTTGCTGCTGCAATTTGCGAGTTCATACCATTAATTTCTAGTATTTGCTCGGCTATTTTTTCAATCGAAACACCGGTTTGCTCTGCTGCACTGGCATTATCGGTTGCCATATCTCTTGCAGAGGTCATAGCCGTCACAGATTCATTGGCTGCGACACTTAGGGTACTTAATAACTCACGAATTTCATTGGTTGACTGTGCAGTGCGTGATGCAAGCTCACGGACTTCATCAGCAACCACAGCAAAGCCTCGTCCATGTTCACCCGCGCGTGCAGCTTCTATTGCGGCATTTAGGGCTAATAAGTTTGTTTGCTCGGCAATGGATGTAATTACATTTAGTATTTGCGATACATTTTTAGTGTCATCGGCTAACTTATTAATGGTGTTGGCCGCTATATTAATTTCATCGCTTAGAGTGCGCGATGCGTTAACAGACATTTTTACTTGAGCACGGCTTTGATCTACTTCTTTTTCTGCTGTTTGCACGGCATTAGATGCGCTTGCTGCTGATTGTGAAATATCGCCAACACTTTGCTTCATCTCTTCCATAGACTGTTTAACAACATCGGCATCGGTAGTTTGCTTAGTGGTTGCTCGCTCAGCTCGCTCCATTCCCTGTACAAGACGGGTTGAGTTTTCCATTAACGGTTCACATACCGCGATGACTTCTAAAACTGTTTCTCTAAGCAAGCTAATGAATGCATTAAAGTTTATTGATACCTGACCTATTTCATCTTCAGAGTTAACGGCAAGCTTTGTACTTAATGACCCTTTACCACTTGCTAAAAGACTCAGGTTATTAGCGGCATCACTGGCTGATGAACCAATATTACGTGCAATCCAAATAGCCATAAGCAACAACAGTGTTAATGATACAACCGCAACAACCAGCATTAAGTTAAGTGCATCATCTGAGCGTGCTTTTGTATTAGCAACAAGCTGGAAGAAGCGATCATCTGCTTTTTGCTGCGCACTTTTAAAGCTAGTTAAAACAGCTTCATAAAGGCTTGTTTTAAGCTGAGCCTGTTGTTGTATTTTACTAAAATCAGCCGTGCCATTAACCATACCGTTGGCAATCGTTGCAGATATTTTCTCATAATTAGTCAGTCGCGTTTTTGTGTCGCTATTAATATAAGATGCATTAATTGTTTCTATTGCGTCTATATTCATGATGAGCTGCTGGTAAGTTTCACTCGCTTTTGTTACTAAATCTTGCTCGCCAAACGTTACAGCCTGAGTATATAACTCATCTAACTTTTCTAAAATGCTTACATTAGCCAAGGTTAATTTGGCAACTTTATAAGAAGATTTCTCCATTTCATCAAGTGATATGCGATTTTCGTTCATAGCAAAGTAATTAACCAAAACAATTACTAAGAATGCGATTATCGCTATAGATGTAATTGCATGTATTTTTTTAGTAATGCTGAGGTTTTTAAAAGAGAAACCTGAAGCCATATTAATTTACCCCGTTTAATTATCTATAGTTATTATCGGCTTAAGATACAAAAATGTTAACTTTATTTTTAACTTTTGATGCTTTTTATACATAAAGTTAAATATACAGTAGTATTCTTTCATAAACACTTACAATTGAAATATAGAGTGTTCTACTCAATGTTCAACATTAATCCAAAAAGAGTTGTTTAATATTTTAAATTTTAGGCACAAAAAAACCAGTAACATTGCTGTTACTGGTTTTTATATTTGGTGCGGATGGGGGGACTTGAACCCCCACGCCCGAAAGCACTACCCCCTCAAGGTAGCGTGTCTACCAATTCCACCACATCCGCATTTTTTAAGCTATTGCTTAGCGTTAAGTCTTAAAGCTAACTTGAGGAAAGAGAGCAACTTAACAATTTAAACTAATTAATTTGGTACGTCAGAGCTTTGCTCTTTAGTTGATGTTACTGGAACATCTTCTTCAACTGGCGTTACAGTTTCAACAGCTGGAGCCGCTTCTAAGTTTTCCCATTCGTCAGTCTTTTTGATTTGACCGGCAGTTAGGTTACCTAAAACAATACTTAACACAAAAAAGATAGTTGCCAGAGTTGTTGTCGTTTTCGTCATAAAGTTACCGGCTCCCGAAGAACCAAAAACAGTAGACGATGCGCCTGCACCAAATGATGAGCCCATGTCAGCACCTTTACCTTGCTGGATCAAAACCATACCAACAAGCGCTAAAGCTACAATTAAATACACTACTAGTAAAATTTCGTACATCTTATACGGTCCCTTTTGCACTATTGCAGATAGCAGTAAATGATTCTGCTTTTAGACTTGCGCCACCAATTAGGCCGCCATCTATATCTGTTTGTGCAAATAATAATTCGCTATTTTTTTCATTTACGCTACCACCATATAAGATGGTTAGCCCTTGTGCTAAATCGCTGTCTAATGAAGCAATTTTGTCACGGATAAATTTGTGAACACTTTGTGCCTGTTCAGGCGATGCAGTCTTACCTGTGCCTATAGCCCAAACGGGCTCATATGCTATCACAGATTCTTTCAGTGCTGCTACACCTAATTTGTTAATTACTGCGTCAATCTGCGCAGCAACTACCTGTTCTGTTTGCCCGTTTTCTTGCTCTGTTTCACTCTCACCTACGCATAATATAGGTGTTAAACCTACTTGTTGGGCGCGAGCAAATTTTGCGGCTACGGTATCGTTACTTTCTTTGTATATACTGCGGCGCTCTGAATGACCGACCAGTACATATTTTGCACCTAGCTGTTTTACCAACTGGGCATCTACTTCACCAGTAAAGGCACCTGGCGTATTCTCTGAAACTGTTTGTGTTCCAGTAGTTACACCACTTGCAATCATTGCTGATATCAGTGGAAACGGAGGAAATAAAACAATGTTTACTTCAGAAGATTTAACATTGTTAATAGCATCAGACAGTTGCTCAACGAGTTCTAATGAACCATTCATTTTCCAATTGCCTGCGACCATCGCCTTGCGTGTTGCCATTTTTCCACTCCACATTAGAAAGCGGGCGAGATATTAACTCGACTCGCCCAAAGTTACAAGAGGTTATTGTTATCAATCAGTTTGTTTGCTCATAGATTCGACAACCGCTGCTATTTTCTGTGCGCTGTCGATAACTATTTTTTCTTGTTCTGCTTCAACCATCACCCTTACAACAGGTTCAGTACCAGATTTACGCAGTAATACACGGCCTTTATCTGCTAAGCTTTGCTCTACTTCAGCCACTGCAGCAAGCACTTCTGGCGCTTGAGTTGGATCGGTACCAGCAGTGTATCGCACGTTAATCATTTTCATTGGGTACTTAGTAAATCCAGCGCCTAAATCTTGAAGTGTACGGTTTTGAGCCACCATAGCAGCAAGTACTTGTAAGCTTGAAATAATGCCATCGCCAGTGCTAATTAAGTCTAGATTTAAAACATGACCTGAGCTTTCGCCGCCTATTTTCCAGCCTTTTTGCTGCAGTAGTTCCATCACATAACGGTCACCCACTTTACTGCGAGCAAAAGCAATGTTTTTAGCTTTTAACGCATTTTCAAGGCCCATATTCGACATTACAGTACCAACAACCCCGCCACCTAGGTTGTCATCTTGAGCGGCTTGGCAAGCAATAATGTAAACTAAATCATCACCATCAAATACGCGGCCATTATGATCAACCATCATTACCCGATCGCCATCGCCATCATAAGCGATACCTACATCTGCTTTATGCTCAAGTACCTTTTGCTTTAGTGTGTCTACATGAGTTGCACCACATTCGTGGTTAATATTCACCCCATTTGGCTCACAGGCATGGGTGATCACCTCTGCACCAAGCTCTCGCATAACTGAAGGTGCTATGTGGTAGGTTGCACCGTTGGCGCAATCTAAAACTATTTTTAGCCCTTCTAGTGATAAGCCTTGTGGAAACTGACTTTTACAAAACTCTATATAACGGCCATCAGCGCTTGATAAGCGTGTTGCTTTACCTAGCTTATCAGAGGCTACACAAGTCATTGGTTCGTCAAGCATGGCTTCAATTTGCAGCTCTACAACATCATCTAGCTTTAGGCCTTGGCCATTAAAGAACTTAATGCCGTTATCGTAATAAGGATTATGAGATGCGCTGATCACAATACCCGCTTCTGCGCGAAACGTTTGCGCTAAATACGCAACGGCAGGCGTTGGCATAGGGCCGAGTAAAATAACATCAATGCCGGCTGCAATTAGACCAGACTCTAATGCAGTTTCAAGCATGTAACCAGAAATACGAGTATCTTTACCAATAATGACTTTTTTTGTGCCATGTTGTGATAATACACGCCCTGCAGCCCAACCTAATTTCATTGCAAACTCAGGATTAATAGGCCCTTGACCTACTAAACCACGCACACCGTCTGTGCCAAAATATTTTCTTTCTTTCATTTAAAGTACTCCTTGTTTGCAGGCTTGATATACGCCAAGCACGTCTGCGGTTTCTTTAACATCATGCACACGGATAATATGCGCACCGTTTTGTGCAGCTATTAATGCGCCAGCTAAGCTGCCTGCTAATCTATCTTTTGTATCTCTGTTGAGTAAATTACCAATCATTGACTTACGTGATAACCCCGCAAGCAGCGGTAAGCCAAGCTGCGCATAATCATTAAATTGAGCCAATATTTGATAATTGTGTTTAAGTGTTTTTCCAAATCCAAAACCAGGGTCTAATATTAACTGGCTTTGTTTTATACCAGCAGCTTCGCATGCGGCGATACGCTGGTTAAAAAAGTCATTTATCTCGCTTGCTAAATCATCATAGTGAGGGTTATTTTGCATACTTCGCGGTTGTCCTTGCATATGCATTAAACACACTGCCACTTCAGGATATTGAGCAACCACCTCTATTGCACCAGGCTCTTGTAGTGCTCGCACATCATTAACAATATCGGCACCTGCTTCAATGGCTTGACGCATGACTTCAGCTTTACTGGTATCGATTGAAATAACGCAATCACTTTGCTCACGAATAGCATTAATAAGTGGGATAACGCGCTGTAGTTCATCTTCAAGGCTGACATCGGGAGCACCCGGGCGTGTAGATTCACCGCCGATATCTAAAATAGTCGCACCCTCATCAAGTAACTGCATCGCATGATTGAGTGCAGCTGTTGTATTAAAAAACTGGCCTCCATCTGAAAATGAATCAGGAGTAACGTTTACTATCCCCATAATAACGGGTTCGCTGAGTTCAAGCACTCGACCACGTGCAAGGTTAATTTTATTATTCATCGCTAACCCTAAAATATGTTTCTGCAGTGTAATACCAACTCGTTATGATACTTAACCATTTTAAGCGAGGAAAGTCGGACGGTAACAAGGCACGGTTTTCCTATCCAAAGTAGCTAACTTTATTAAGCGCATTGGTATAATTTATTAATTACAGCAAACTGATACAAAAAAGCCCCGAACTTCGGGGCTTTTGGATACGTTATTTTAACGATTATTCCGCTTTATCATCAAGGTTTGTTTCATCTTTTTTAGAGTCATCTTGTTTAGAGTCGTCGTTTTTAGATTCGCTAGTTGGTTTTTGTATTTCATCAACTGCTTTATCTTTAGAAACATCTTCCTTTTCAGGTTTAGCTTCATGACGGTCATGCGCATCACGTGGTTCACGTACTGGCTGACGCGCCATTAAATCATCAATCTGTTTCGCATCGATAGTTTCATACTTCATCAGTGCATCTTTCATTGCGTGTAAAATATCAATATTTTCTTTCAGTATTGATTCTGCACGTTGATAGTTGCGATCTGAGAACAAACGTACTTCTGCATCAATTACTTTGGCCGTTTCGTCCGACATGCTCATAGAACGACCACCGCCGCCACCCATGTACATTTCGTTTTGATCTTCAGCGTAAAGTAATGGACCTAGCTTTTCGCTTAAACCCCATTGTGTAACCATTTTGCGAGCAATGTCAGTTGCACGTTCGATATCGTTACTTGCACCTGTAGTTACTTTGTCTTCACCGTAAATAATGGCTTCTGCAATACGGCCACCATAGAGGCTAGAAATCATAGACTCAAGCAGCTCTTTAGAGTGACTAACACGGTCTTGCTCTGGTAAATACATCGTCACACCCAGCGCACGGCCACGTGGTATAATAGATACTTTATAAACAGGATCGTGCTCAGGCACCATACGACCAACAATGGCATGACCTGCTTCATGGTAAGCAGTCATTTCTTTTTCTTGCTCACTCATCACCATGGTCTTGCGTTCAGCACCCATCATGATTTTATCTTTTGCAGCGTCAAACTCAGCCATACTAACAACACGTTTATTACCACGTGCTGCATAAAGAGCCGCTTCATTCACTAAGTTAGCAAGATCAGCACCTGAGAAACCAGGTGTACCACGAGCAATCACTGCCGCTTCAACGTTATCACCTAACGGTACTTTACGCATGTGTACTTTTAGAATTTGCTCACGACCACGAATATCTGGTAAGCCAACTACAACTTGACGATCAAAACGACCAGGGCGAAGTAATGCTGGATCTAGAACATCCGGACGGTTAGTCGCAGCAATAACAATAATACCTTCATTGCCTTCAAAGCCATCCATCTCAACTAGCATTTGGTTAAGCGTTTGCTCACGTTCATCGTGACCGCCGCCCATACCTGCACCACGCTTACGACCTACTGCGTCGATTTCATCGATGAAGATGATACAAGGCGCTGCTTTTTTAGCTTGTTCGAACATGTCACGTACACGTGATGCACCAACACCCACAAACATTTCAACAAAATCAGAACCTGAAATAGTAAAAAACGGTACTTTTGCTTCACCGGCAACCGCCTTCGCAAGTAATGTTTTACCTGTACCAGGAGGGCCAACCATAAGTACGCCCTTAGGAATACTACCGCCTAATTTTTGAAACTTAGAAGGGTCACGTAAAAAGTCCACCAGCTCGGTTACATCGTCTTTGGCTTCATCACAACCTGCTACATCAGCAAAGGTCGTTTTAACTTGATCTTCACTCATTAAGCGGGCTTTACTCTTACCAAATGACATGGCTCCTTTGCCACCGCCACCTTGCATCTGACGCATGAAGAAAATCCACACACCAATTAGCAGTATCATAGGGAACCAAGAAATGAAAATGCTTGCTAAAAACGATTGTTCCTCAGGTTTTACACCTTTGACATTTACATCGCTTTTTAACAAATCATTTAAAATATCTTTATCATAAATCGGCATAATCGTTTGAAAACGCTCGCCACTATTTTTTATGCCAGTAATTGTGCCACTGCCACTTTCAATAGACACTTCTTGTATAGAGCCACTACGGGCATCTTTAACAAATTGACTGTAACTTGTTTGACGATCAACTTGATCGCCGCCATTAAAGCTCTGAAATACTGACATAAGCACAACTGCAATAACCAGCCAGAGTATTAGATTTTTCGCCATATCGCTCAAGGGGTTAACCTCTTGTATCCAATTAATTTAAATTCAACTAAACGCCAAGCAACTGTACTACAGTTTGTATCCAGTCGCTACTATATATACTTCCCGAGAACGGGGACGCGAGGCATCCGGTTTACGTATCTTCACTGCTTTAAAACTATTACGTACATCTTGCAAATACTGATCAAAGCCTTCACCTTGGAATACTTTAACAATAAACGCGCCATTTTTCTTTAAAACTTGGTGACACATATCAAGCGCAAGCTCAACCAAGTACATACTACCCGCCTGATCCACCGAGTTATTACCACTCATGTTAGGTGCCATATCAGACAATACCACATCTACATTTTTACCATCAATGCGTTTTAACAGCGCATCAAGTACAGCTTCTTCACGAAAGTCTCCTTGTAAAAAGTCAACACCCGCTAATGAATCCATAGGTAAAATATCACACGCAACCACTTGGCCTTTGTCACCTACTTTTTCTGCTAAGTATTGTGACCAACTCCCTGGAGCTGCGCCTAAATCAACTACTGTCATTGCTGGACGCAATAACTTATCTCTGTTTTGAATTTCGTCTAATTTGAAAACAGCTCGAGAGCGCCAGCCTTTTTTTTGCGCTTCTTGAACATATTTATCATCAAAATGTTCTTTAAGCCAACGCTGTGAACTGGCTGACTGTTTTTTATTTGTCATAAATTAACACGCAACTAATTAGTAATATTCTCTAGATGGCGTTAGAATACCCTTAATTCAAGCCATATTCAGCAAAATTTGTAATATCATGACATTATCAAACAAACAAAAGCAGTTTTTAAAAGGCCAGGCACATAGCCTTAAGCCTGTAGTTTTACTAGGTTCTAACGGTTTAACCGAAGGCGTAGTAGTTGAAATCCAAAGCGCGTTAGAAATTCACGAATTAATTAAAGTGAAAGTGCCAACTGACGATCGTGAAACAAAAAAGCTTATTTTTGATGCCATTGTTCGCGAAACAGGGGCCACCAAATTACAAACAATTGGTCATACGATTGTGCTTTACCGTCAAAGCCCAGAGAAAAAAATTCAGTTACCTCGCGGCTAATAGTCCGTTGTAAAGCTATAAAAAAACCAGCCGCGGCTGGTTTTTTTATAAATGGATTAAAAATCCATTATTCGCAAGTTTGCTTTATAGCTGCCATGCTCAAGCCTACTAAGTGAGTAATAGTGCCCGTACTGCCCCTCATCCATATTCTCAATAGTTTGGTTACTCAATAACGAAGCTAATTGCGGCGTGGTGTTACTATGCCCTATAACCACCACAACACCACTTTGAGCTAACAACTGATTTTTCAATGTCGTTAAATCAGCAGCATTATAAGTAGTAACTTTAATATTAAAATACCTAGCTAAAGGCGCTGCAGTGCTTAATGTGCGGTTATAATTACTACTGTATAACGTAATGTGTGGATGGGTTTTAACTAGCGAAACCAAATGCTCAGCACGTGCTTGCCCTTGCTCTGTTAAAAATGGATTATTGCCTGTTTGCTTTTCACTATGGCGAAACAAATAAAGCTGTTCAGGCTCAGCAAAAGCAGGATTGCATAGCATTAATAGTAATGCTATCCATGCTGATTTTATCAATACACTCATTGTTTTTTGCCTCGTTTGTATGCCAATAAACGGTCTATGAATTCAGTAGTAAGCTCATTAATGAGCCCTGTTTCTGCATTTAAAATCAAACTAAAGCCTACATTTAAGTGCGGAAAAACCACTAAGTCACTGCGGTAGCCTTGCACCCAACCACTGTGATAATAAAGCGTTTCATCATCATAGTCATACACACGCCAGCCTAGCCCATAGTAGGCTTCGTTCATGTGCTCTCGCCATACTCGTCTGTAGCGTTCTTTTTTAGTATGAGTATAAGGGCGTGTTTGCGTGGCCAATGTATCTAAGGATAATACCGATGGATATTGCCCTAATTGCGCATTTAACCAAATAGCCATATCTGACGCACTGGCGTTTACCCCTGCCGCGGGTGCAACTTTATAATAATTCTTTTTTAAGCGGGCGCTATACCAACGTTTTTTGCCACGCACGTGAGGGTGTGCATAGTTATTATCCTGCACCATGGCATCGTAACCCAAACTAGCATCATTCATTTCTAGGGGAGTAAAAAACGCCTCATTAAGCCACTGGGTATAGGTTTTGTTGGTACTTTTTAAAATTACGTCGTCTATTAAGCTAAACATTACATTTTGATAGCCATAGCAATCACCAGGGTCACAAATGGGTTTAACACTCAATAGTTTTTCAACAATGTCCTTATAACCCATCCGCGATTCGATTAAATTATCGTAAGCGTTAGGCACTAGCCCACTAGAATGGCTTAAAATATGAAAAACTTTTAAATCATCTTTATAGTCAGTTTGCTTAAAATCCGGTAAATAATAACTAACAGGTAAATAAAGGTTGAGCCGCTGTTCATTTGCGAGTTTAGCCGCTAACGACCCTGCAAATGTTTTCGATACGGAGGCTAAACGAAATCGAGTGTGCGGGTTAATTTTTTGCCCACCGCGCACCTTTGTATTGCCCATAGTATGGATGTAATCACGTGCTTGTGAGTTGACAATGGATAGCGCCCCTCCTGGGATTTTTTTTATTTTTAGTTTTTTTTCTGTATAGCGTCCATAACTTTTAACAAATGCTTCCCAATCAGGATCTGTGCTTGCGCTCGCCTGTAAATGCGTTCCGATAAGGAGCACGGCAAAAAAGTAAAAGGGTAAGGTGTTAAAATACTTCATTCTTAGCTAATTTTTCTTTTTTAGTCATAATCAACCGTTATAATATCATGAACTTTTACTCGGACTAACGTACAATATGTCCGATTAATGGCTTTTGAGTGGATGTAAAATATTTATGCGTTTTTTAGTTGTATCACTTTTTATAATATCAGCGTCAGGTTGTGCTGTCGTTAAACAACCCGCAGAGCCTTTAGCAATGCCTGCAAAGCCTATGCTTAAGAGCCAAACTTATCAGTTAAAATATGAAACTGAGCATGCTTCACCAAAAGTGAAGTCGGTACAATTACCTGCCCACAACGTGAAAAAAAATCAAACTGTTAGAGTAATCGTAGACCGTGCAAGTGTTACCGACACTTTGGTCTCTCAAATAAGCCAAGCCTTAATTGATAAACAGCTTAAGGTGACAACTAACGAGAACAGCGATTATACGTTAGCAATTCATCAAGTTGATCTGGAATTTGTAGATGATGCCAAGTACACCCTAGCACAACCAGAAAAGCCATATTCACTGTTTTCAAGAGTTGCGCAGCAATTTCCGTCGCAACAATGCGCCAATATATTGGCCCAAGTTAGCATGCGACTTACTCACAAAGCATCGGGCGATGTGGTGTGGTTTGCTAAATCATCAATTGACAGTGCAAGCTTTCATCGTGAACCTTTAGTTTATAGCTTCAGCGAAGAAAAGAAGATCACTAATGAGCTAGAAGTTGTTGCATTTATACACAAGCACAACACTGAACAGGCTCGCCTTAAACGAGCTGAGCTTAATAATGAGGTAACGGCCCCTGCTTATAAAACCATTACAAAACTGAGTCGTTTAACTAAATTAAATGGGCCATGCACACGCACCGAAATAAGTGCTCTCACTCCCATGATGCAATTTTACTTAAGCAGTATTCTTATTGATAAAATTAAAGTTCAGTAGTTGTTAGGACGACCGCTACATTTTTTTACAGATTTAGCTAAGAGTTTGACAATATACTAGGGTCTGTTGACCTTTCAAGGTTAAATTTGCAGCACTCTGTTTGGTATTTAGGCAAGGCAGAGCCTTTGTGGTGTGGTTGTTCCCCATAAATAGGCGATAACGCAGCATCAATGCCAAACAGGCGCTGCCCGAAGGGTTCTGCCTAGAGGCGATTTACTCTTTGTTGCCTACATGGATGTAGGTAAGGGGCGTGAGCAGGACGCGGAAGCTTTGCTCGGTTTTTACTTAGCCCACTAGGTTACAAACTTCGCGCCGCGATTAAACCGCCCCTAGTTTGAACAAATTTTAATCCGCAAAGGTCAACAGACCCTAGCTTCTTTAGCAAACTCTAATTAAGGTTCCAAGGATGACGTATACTTCTCTTAAACAGTCTTTTGGTTGTGCGGCCTTATTAGTTGCCGCTATTTTTAGTGCCCAAAGCAGCGCCAGTAATCGCTACTATGCCGATAACACTTTGGAACCCACCACTGGGTTTGCCTGGGATTGGAGCGCTGGCGCAGGCTATTATATTGAAGACTCTTATTTAGTTGGCATGAACTCCTATGATGTTGGTGCAGAACTAGATTTGAGTATTGCGGTTTCCTACGATAATTTTTATCTTGATTTTGACCATAATCAGCTCAGCGGTGGGCTTGTTTTAGGCTATAGCTTAATTAACAAATATGATTGGGGTCTTGATTTATTAGGCACCAACATTCAAGCAGGTTTTGATGAGCAAGGTTTAGGCTTTTATAACGACGGAATAATTGATCCACTGCGTGGTATAAAAAAGCGCAACTATGATTTTGACACCGGCCTTCGATTAACACGTCGATTTGAAAACTCACAAATTTCATTTGAATATTTACATGATATTAGCGGTGCTCATAATGGTTGGGTTGCCAATGTGTTTTTCAGCCATATTCAACCTTGGCGCAATTGGGAGTTTCGTTCCGGTATTGGCTTGAATGCCTACTCTGCTGATTTTACAAACTATTACTTTGGTATTGATAGCGATGAAGCAAACCCAGCACGCCCTATTTATAGTACCGATGCCAGTACCAGTATTATGTTTGAATTTCATGCTGAATATCCCATCAATCAAGATTGGGTATTTTTAGCAGGCTGGCTAACTACATGGTTTTCAAAAGAAATTGAAGACAGCCCAATTATTTCCCAAGGATATCAACACAAAGCCAAGGTAGGCCTGCGTTATGTACTTTAGATTTTTTTACTGTTTGTTGTTTACATATTCGGGCTCTTTGCTTGCAGCCACTACACAACCCCCCAGTGACCTTACTGCCGTTCCCGATACCTGTGTAGCCTTACGTGAAGGGCGTCAATGTTATGCCGATGTTGTCTTATCATGGCAGCAACCAGAGGTAGGAAATTATTGTTTACGCGATGCGACCTCAAAATACATTATGCAGTGCTGGCTTAAACAGCGACAAGGCTCACTTAATTACGCCTTTGATTCAACCCAGAGTATTTCATTTGAGCTGTTTGATAGTAATACATCACAAGTGATTGCTGTAAGCGAAGTTAAACTACAATGGGTGTATCAAAATAGACAAAAAAAGCGGCGTTGGCGGTTATTTTAGCCACACACTATAAACATCATTCAGGTATACGAAGAAAGCTTATGGATAATTACGGTACTATTTTACTGGTTGAAGATGATATCTCTCTTGCACAATGGGTAACTGAGTATTTAACTGAGCAAGGTTATATTGTGCATGTATGTCATCGCGGTGATGAAGTTATAAGTCAAGTAAAGCATTTAAACCCACAACTTATTTTACTCGATATTATGTTACCAGGACTTGATGGTATCAGTGTATGCCGTGAGTTACGTAGCTTTTATCAAGCCCCTATAATTATGCTCACCGCACGAGATGAAGAAATGGATGAGGTCATTGGGCTTGAAGTCGGTGCCACAGATTACATTATAAAACCTGTTCGCCCTCGTGCACTGCTTGCTCGTATTAAATCGGCTTTACGCTACAGCAGCGACACGCCT
This sequence comes from Pseudoalteromonas sp. P1-16-1b, assembly GCF_001401785.1. GTDB lineage: Bacteria > Pseudomonadota > Gammaproteobacteria > Enterobacterales > Alteromonadaceae > Pseudoalteromonas > Pseudoalteromonas undina. The sequence continues at coordinate 36,568 of NZ_LKGQ01000019.1, forward strand.
AAAACTGATGCTCAAGAGAGCATGATCAATATTGGTCAATTAAGTATTAATACCGAATCTCGTAACGTTACACTCAACCAGCAAGATGTGAATATTTCAAGCGCAGAGTATTTATTACTGCATTATTTAGCGAGCAACGCTGGGCAAGTTGTATCACGTGATGCGGTGTTTAAAGCAACCAAAGGCAGGGAGTATGACGGCCTAGATAGAAGCGTTGATGTGCTTATTTCTGCTTTGCGTAAAAAGTTTAATGATGATCCGCAAAAACCAGAAAAAATAAAAACTATTTGGGGGCGTGGTTATTTGTTTGTGACTACAGCGTGGTAAGTTTTAATGCCTGAGCGCTTAAATAATAAGCGCGACAATAATAAAAGTCACTTCAATACACCCAGCCTATTATGGAATAGCATCAATGAAAAAGTTTTATATTTCACTACTAGGCAGTGCGCTGCTTTCAATTATTGTTTTAGGTTGGCTTATTGATGCATTTAGCCAACAAGCACATGCACCTTTGGATGAGTTTAGTGTACAAAGCCAGATTATTGTCGGGTTAAGTAAACAGCTCACAGCTATAAAGCCACAGGCACGACCAGAACAGGTAACTAAGTTAGCCAGAGATTTTAACCTGACTCTTAACTACAAATTAAATCAGTCGCTAGCATTACCATCAGCGCTATTAGATAAAATGCAAACTCAAGGCGGGTTAATACTCGAGGACGAGCAAGGCTTTTACATGCTCTACACTAATGATGCATTAAGCCCTTACCATTTAACCATGCGTTTAGATAAGCCTTACGAGAGCACACAGCGAAACGACATAATTTTAACTTTGTTATTTTATACTGGCTTATGTGTTTTTATGGGTTTTATTATTACCCCTTTAGCAAAACGTCTTACAGTATTAAATGATGCGGCAAAACAGTTCGCATCCGGTAATGTTAAAGCCCGAATTAAGCCCTCTCGCTTTACCTATATAAAAGATGTGGAACTGACATTTAACCGCATGGCAAGTCAAATTGAAAAGTTAGTTGCTGAAAATAAACTGATGGCCTCGAGCCTATCCCATGATATAAGAACCCCAATAGCATGCTTACGCTTTGGTGTTGACGCTGCACTTGATAGCCAGGATGAGAGCAAAATAAAGCACTACCTAACCCGTATGGAAACCGATTTGGATCATATGGAGTCAATGTTAAAAAGCTACTTAGCATTTGCTACTTTAGAACAAAATGCCAATAAACTTACTTACTCATCAGCAAACCTTAAACAATATCTAAGTGATATTGTGCTGCAGCTTGAACCAAGAATAACCGCACGTTCGCTTAATATTTCTTTAGAATGTGATGATCATACTATTTTTGCTGACTTACATTGGCTAGCAAGAGCGATCGCTAACTTAATTAATAATGCCTGCGATTTTGCACATCATCACATTAAAGTAACCGCCTCGCTACAAGAGCATACTTTAGTCATCAGCATTGCCGATGATGGCCCAGGAATAGCTCAAGAAAACAATCAAAAAGTATTTAGCCCGTTCTTCCGTGAGCGCAGCCACCGTAATCGCAGTGACAACAGTTATGGGTTAGGATTGGCTATCGTTGCCAAAGTAGCCGATTGGCATCATGGCTCAATAGAAGTGAGTAAAAGTGAGCACCTTGGTGGGGCCTGCTTTACACTTACGATTGCGCGGTTTAGATATTAATCAAACAATTACCATCCGTTCTAACTAACGCAATATAATTAAAGAAATCGTGCTATTTATAATCAAAAAATGCACGTGTTATTTATATCTGAAAATAAAACGCAATAATTGTGCGACTAAGTCAAATAAGCACTTTTTATTTTTTTACAATTCCAGTAGATTGTCACGGCGTCGAAAAAATAGAGAAGCAAAATAATATGAGTGCAGTAAGAGGTGAGTTTAGCTCCCGCTTTGGTTTTATAATGGCTGCGGCAGGATCTGCTGTTGGGCTTGGTAATATTTGGGGTTTCCCGACACAAACAGCAAGTAATGGCGGGGCTGCCTTTTTAGTCGCGTACTTAGTACTGGCCTTCTTTTTAGCCTATCCTGCTTTAATGGCAGAGCTGATGATAGGTCGTCATGGACAAGCTAATGCGGTTTCTTCACTAACTAAATTAACCACTAAACCTTGGCAAAAGCAGTTTGCCTTTGCTGTTGGCTTTGGCGGGATTTTATGTGCTGGCTTTATACTAAGCTTTTATGCGATTGTTGCTGGTTGGATGTTAAGTGCAACTTTAGAGCCGGTTACTACTCTCATAGGCGCAGATGCGGCATCTTCGTGGTTAAGTGAACAGTCACTTACACGTAACATTCTTTTTACTGTGGTATTTATTATTTTAACCGTTGCTATTATCAGCCGCGGTGTTGAAAATGGTATTGAAAAATGGTCAAAACGTTTAATGCCTGCTTTGCTCGGTATTTTGTTTGCCTTAATTGCCTATGTAATGACTCAAGAAGGCGCTGTTGAGGGATTAAAAGCTTACCTAGTCCCTGACTTTTCTTCTATTTTTGATCCCACCTTATTAGTCAGTGCACTAGGACAGGCCTTCTTTTCATTGTCACTGGGTACCAGTGTAATGATTATCTATGGCTCATATATCAGTAAAAAAGAAAATCTCGTCTCTTTGGGGGCTTATGTTACGCTTATTGATGTATTCATCGCATTTGTAGCAGGCTTACTGATTATCCCCGCGATGTATGTTGCACAAGCCCAAGGTGTTGAAATATTCTCGTCAACAACAGGTAAACTGCTTTCAGAAGACACCTTAGTATTTCAGGTTTTACCCGCCTTATTTGATGGCATGGGTGGTGTGGGTTTATTTGTTGGCTTTGCTTTTTTTGCATTAATGAGTATTGCCGCTCTAACCTCGTCAATTTCAATGCTTGAAGCGCCGGTATCGTACACTGTAGAGCGCTTTGCAATGAAGCGTGTGCAAGCAACATGGTTAATAGGTGCTTTAATTGCCATAGTTAGTATTACCATAGTGTGCAACTTAGGCACGTTATTTGGTTTAGTAATCACCTTAACAACTAAAGTCGCGCAACCTTTATTAGGACTTATGTGTTGTATTTTTGTAGGGTGGATCTGGTATAGGTCATCACTGCTCAAAGCAATCCAGCAAGGTAACCCTGAAGTACATAACACCTTATTTTGGAAAATATGGCCTTGGTATACTAAGTTTGTATGCCCTATCGCCATTAGCTTAGTATTTTTACATTCTTTACTTAGCTAATAAAACAAAAAAGGCCCACTAATGTGGGCCTTTATTTATTAAGAATTATCTACTGCTTTAAAATCATATCTTGATGGGGTATGCCATCTTCTAAGTACTCCTCCCCAACACACTCAAAACCAAATGAGCGATAAAAATTTAGTAGGTAGGTTTGTGCGCCTATATAAATATCACGAGTAGGCCACTGAGTCCTACAACAGGCAATAGCCTGGCTAACTAATTCTTTGCCTAAACCAGAGGTGCGCTGTGATTGAGCAACTAAAACGCGCCCTATCGCACTATACTGTGCATCTTTTTCATAACAACGAGCATAGGCATTTACTGTTTGCCTATTGAGTGAATACAAGTGGCGAGTAGCATCTGCAATATCCACATCATCAAGTTCGGGGTAAGGACACGCTTGTTCTACAACAAATACGTCAACACGTTCACGCATTATTGCAAACAGGGTTTGGGAGTCGAGCGCAGAGAATGGCTCACATTTAAACGCCATTTAAACACCTTTTATTATTACAGGGCCTTACTAAAAGGCCCCATAATCTTATTAAGCAAATAATCGCTCTAACTGATCACATAACTGAGATAAGTTAACATGATCATGCTCGATAGTTAAATCGACATAACCGTCACTTCTAAATGCTCTGTCTAACTCAATCAGTACATGCGTTTTATGCGCTTCAGGAATAAACGACAGTTCAATTTCCTTTATACCAAATAAGCTGCGACTATTTGGTTGATATTCAAGCTCTTGATAACACCCAGACACAGATTGAAAAGTAGAAGCACGTAAATGGCCTTGCTCTACATCTGCTTTAACTAAATTAAATCCTAGCTTCTCCATTGCTTGCATACAGGTTTTAACTGCTTCATTCGGATAGATGTGCAAATGGTCTTTATCTGTTGGATCAAGCGCAAGGTCAATATCAAGCCCTGTTTCTAACCACACATAAGACTGGTTATAACCGGCATTAATTTCAGTAATTGGTGTTTCTGAATGCAAACGGGCTTCAAACGGGATAGTTTTAACTTCACCAGGCTCAACAGTACCAATGTCAGTTATGCGCCATTGATCAATAACATGATTAGTAAAGTAATCACCGTCTTCACTGGCTACTTTAACCCGAGTAACTAACATTAAATCTAAACCCGCAATTTCTTGACTTACATCACCTGCACTAATAACTATTTGTGCATTGAATAGTTGGCCAGGCTGAAGATGCTCGGTTTCTAAAATAGTATCCACCTTGGCGGCACCAATGCCTACCGATGCTAAAATCTTTTTAAACATATTTTCTCCTTAAGCTAAGCAATACACTTGTTTGCTTACACTTAAACTCCTTCGTTATGGCATCTTAACCACATTTAAAAGCGCTTGTCAGCGAAAAACTGCTATTTACATGCTGTTTACCATAAAACTAGCCATTTATGTGTGTTTTTTGTACTTTACAGCCGCCTTTATGCATACATAAAGGTGTTTTAGCAATCAGGTGATAAATACTCACTATCAGCCAATTAGCAGTAGGAAATAAGTAGATAAATTGTCAATAAGCATTGTTTTTCGCTACACTACAATGCCAAGTGCAGTGATACTAATAACTATGGAACTAATTTATTTTGCTACCGCCTTCGTCTGCGGTTTTGGTATATATCAGCTAAAGTTACCACCGCTAATCGGCTTTCTTATGGCTGGATTTATTCTTAATTTAGCGGGTTACAAAAGCACGGAGCTACTCGAAACGATTGCCTCTTTAGGGGTCACACTGCTACTTTTTAGTATTGGCCTCAAACTAAAAATTGCTAACCTTATAAAACCACAAGTGTGGGCTCCTGCCACCATACATATTATTTTAAGTAGCGCATTGTTTAGTGGCTTCATGTTGCTGCTTGGTGTATTCGCACTGCCATTATTTGTCGATTTAAGCTGGCAAAGTGCATTGTTAGTCGGCTTTGCTTTAAGTTTTTCGAGTACGGTATTTGCTGTAAAAGTACTTGAAGAACGCGGTGAAATGGCAAGTTTGCACGGTAAAATCGCCATTGGTATTTTGGTTATGCAAGATATATTTGCAGTCATATTCTTAGCGGTCAGTACAGGCAAAGTACCGAACATTTGGGCTTTAGGGTTAATTGTTGCACTACCTTTGTTTCGCCCAATTATGTACTGGGTTTTAAACCGCTCTAAACACGGTGAGTTACTGCCGCTATTTGGCTTTTTCTTTGCATTGGTAGCTGGGTACAATGCCTTTGAATTCGCAGGATTAAAAGGCGATTTAGGCGCATTGATCATTGGCATGATGTTCGCCCCTCACAAAAAAGCAGGTGAGCTGTCTAAATCGCTGCTTAGCCTTAAAGATATATTACTGGTTGGCTTTTTCTTAAGTATTGGTTTAAGCGCAGAACTTACTGCCCACTCTTTAGTCGTTGCTTTAATTTTAGTATTGGTTATTCCTGTTAAAACGCTGCTTTATTACATACTAACTAACTTATTTAAACTGCGTGCTCGTACTTCTTTACTCACCGCATTTAGTTTGGCTAACTTTAGTGAGTTTGGCTTAATTGTTTGTGCAGTTGCTGCATCTAGCGGTATGGTTACCTCTGAATGGCTCGCGGTTATCGCGATTGCCGTATCAATTACATTTGTGATTGCCTCCCCTTTAAATAAACGCTCTAACGAGCTGTACGTTAAAATTGAACGCTTCTTATTGAAGTTTGAAAGCAAGACCCGTTTAGCAGAAGAGCTTCCTGTAAACTTAAATGATACGAAAATAGTGATCTTTGGTATGGGTAGAATTGGCACTGGTGCCTATGAAACAATAAACACAACTCACCCTGATGTAGTTGCAGGTATTGATATTAAACCTGAGGTGGTCGATAAACATATTAAACGTGGACGCAGAGTATTAATTGCCGATGCCACCGACCCTGATTTCTGGCAGCGCGTTAATCACTCTCATGTGGAAATGGTTATGTTAACTATGCCTAAGCATATGCAAAATATTTTTGCTTTAGAGCAATTACAAGCATCAGGCTATAAAGGGCAAGTAACTGCGATTGCTAACTACCCCGATCAGCAAAAAGAATTAGAAGATATGGGAATAGATTCTACTTATAACTTTTATTTAGAGGCTGGTAGCGGTTTTGCGGAGCATGTAAAGCAAACCTTGTTTCCGTAATCGAGCTTAGATGCAAATAGATTGCATTTACATTCCTTTACATCTGAGTATTTTATTGGTGAAAAAATCAGGTAAAATGTCTGTGTTGGTTGAATAAAGCTAATACCTAAGTTTGTGTTTTATAAAAGACAAATAACGGACCCCTTGCTTTTAAGTGACCAATAAGATTCTCAAATTAGAGGGCCTACTCCCTCTATCAATAGGCTGTTACTTGCCCGTTACAGCCTATTTTATTTCCTTAAAATCCCTTACACTTATCCCCATTATTTATAAAAGATGTCAGTAATGGATCCTCAACAACTAAAAATCGCGATTAACACCATTATGCCATTTGGCAAGTATGCGGGACGCCCTTTACTTTTGCTGCCTGAGCCATATTTAGTGTGGTTTAAACAACAAGGCTTTCCTGATAGCAAGCTTGGCTCTCAGCTCGCAATGATGTACGAAGTGAAGCTTAATGGCTTAGAGCAAATGCTGATACCATTACTAGAAAAAAATAGTAAATAAAATAGAACTTTTCTATAAAGGGTCTGTCTATCTATTTGCTACTTGTTGATTTTTTGGTTTTAAACCGCAAAAAAGCGCCTTTATGGCGCTTTTTTATTGTTTGGGATTCAGTTTTCGAGGGTAATAATAAACTTAACCCCACCCAATGGTGAGTCTTCAATCTTACACTGCCCTTTATGCCAGCTAATAATTTTATTTACAATTGCTAGCCCTAATCCAAACCCACCGGTTTTTTTATCACGGCTTTTATCTAAACGGGTAAAAGGTTTAAACACTTTCTCACGTTCAGCATCCGCAATACCTGGGCCATCATCTTCAATCACCAGAAATAACTTTTCGGCGTTGGCAGTTAAACTAATATGCACAGTTTGCGTAGCATGTTTCAGTGCATTACTAATTAAATTTTGTAGCACTCGCGACATGAAATGACTATCACATACGTTTATAAATTGACTCGGTAACGTTGTGGTTAATTTAATAGGTGTATCAAAAGTTACTTTTTCGATATTAGCTTTAATTAATGCGACGATATCACAGGGAACCAATTGCAAGCTTGGTTGCTGTGTATCTAAACGAGCGTATTCCAACATTTCTGATACCAAGGATTCCAGCTCATGAATATCCATTTGCATATCAGATAAATAGTGCTGTGCTTTGCCATCTTGAACTTTATTCTCTATCATTGCGATTGCAAACTTCAAACGGGCTAATGGTGTTCTGAACTCATGTGACACTGATGAGGTCAGTTCTTGTTGAGCACTCAGTAAAAACTCTATCCGTTGCTGCATTACTTTTAATGTATCAGTGATGGGTAAAAAGAATGATTTAGAGCTGTCGCTTAATTGAAAGTCTTGCGCCCCACCGACCGCTTCACAGGCTTGACTGAGCTTGGCAAAATCTCGCCATAACAATAAGCTCCATAACCCTATCGGTAAGCTAATAATAAATAAAACTAATAAATAAGGTATCACGGTCCCAGTGTTTTTAGCTTTAACACCTACAGGACCTACTTGTAATAACTGAGAGTTATTTAAAGTGACATACCAAACAATACGTTGCTGCTTATCGTACAAGTAAAGGTAATTATTTTGAGCTAATTGTGTTTGCTGCTCAGGAGGGAGAACCAAATCTTGTTGGGCGATAACTTGGCTATCAAAATTATGCTTTAGCTGCTCAAGACCATCTGGCGTTTGAGAAAGCAGCCATAATGATTGCCCAAATTCATTATCTAACAAAACATGTTGCTCAGATTCATCATACGGCCAAAGCTGCTCTATAACACCACTGGCAATAAACAAAGAAGCAATAATATACACGTAAAGGCTAATAAATAGCTTTCCCATTAACCTAGCCTAATACCTTGCATTAATTACATGTCCCAAGCATCTGATACAAATAAATAGCCTTGTCCCCACACTGTCTTAATACGATATGGTTTATCACTGTTATCACCAAGCTTCTTACGAATTCGAGACACACGTACATCAACGGTTCGATCTAGCCCATCGTACTCACGTCCAATCATATGTTGGTGCACATGTTCTCGGCTGAGCACTTCTCCTGCATTTGAAGCTAATAACCACAACAATTCAAACTCATGTGAGGTTAATACGATTTCAACACCACTTAGCTTTACAATACGGCTAGTTTTATCTATTGATAAGTCACCAAACTTAAGCTCTTCTATGGCTTTTACGCTAGGCTGTCCACGGCGTAATAAAGCACTAATTCGCGCCAATAGTACGCGCGGCTCTGCAGGTTTAATAACGTAATCGTCAGCACCGAGCTCTAAGCCGATAACTTGGTCAAAATCTTCGCCCTTTGCAGTAAGCATTAAAATAGGTAAGGTGTATTTGTCGCGCACTTGACGGCACACACTAAAGCCATCTTTTCCTGGCAGCATCACATCTAGAATGATTAAATCAACATGGTTTTCACTCAGATAAGGAAACACTTCGTCACCGCGTTCTAATACGTCAACTTCTAAGCCATTATGCTCAAGATAGTCTTTGGTTAATTGTTGCAACCCTAAGTCATCTTCAACAAGTAATATCTTTGGCATTTACTGCTCCTAAATTAAAAAAAGCTCCAAGGTGAGCGTAGCCGATGTTTTTTCTTAGCGTATGCTGTTTGCACTTCTACTTGCACACTCGCTAATGACACACCTGTAAGGGGATTAATCAGGGAGTATATGGTCTCCACCTGAACACGCGCTTTATAACTAAATTGCCCTTTTTTTACCCCTTGCCAACATTGCAATTGGGTATCTTGCTGGTATAAACACACATCACTTGGCTCAGACAGTTGCCACTTAAATTTTAACTCAAGATCACAAAATTCTTGTTGTTCGGAAACCACACAGACTTTGGGTGATACGATAAGTGAAGAGGCTTTTGCAACACTTAGGTTGCTAAAAAATGAAGCTGCAAACACAACCAACATAAAACACTTCATATTAAAATGTATGTTCGAATCCTATAAAGGCGGTCATTGAATAGTCATGTTCAAAGAGCGGACTGCTATCCATTGCTGAATAGTCATAATATGCTAAATGAAAACGAAGTGCGTTGGCTTTACCTACCGGCCAACGGACGTCGATTTTAGCATAAGGTTGCCAGCTACTACCAACTTCTATTTCACCATATAAAGATTCTGTGTTGTTTAAGCCATAAAAGTAGTTATTTAGTTGTGCTGATTTGTAGTTTACGCCTAAGGTCGATTTAAGTTCTAACACCTTAAGATCAAAATGGTATTGCCATTGTAGCGAGCCCCTAAAGCTATTATAAACACTGTTTACGTCATGCAATAATTGCGCAGAAAATACCTGTTGTTGTTTTACAAAAACATAACTGACGCCGGCATCCAGCACCACTCGTCTTTTTTGAATATTATTGATATTAATCTGGCGAGGAGATTCAATGTGTTGCGATTCTAATATTTCGTTATTAGCCGTTGCTGTGAGCGGGAATATATTTTGCGGGTGCCAGTCAATAAAAAATCGTGATTCTGGGTTAATTTCTGACACAAAGCTAATGTTATGCATCTCACTTTGTATAAAAGAGTAGCCTAAACGACCGTTATCAAAAAACCAATTTTGGCCATAATAAGCCACTTGTGGAACCACCACCAAAGGAATGTTGTCTGCACCATGTAAAGGGTTACTGATCACTCCTCCCCCTAAGCTGACACTCATTTTAAGTTCATCAGTAGAGATATGTTGCTGCGTCTGAGCAATGGCATTAGCGCTAAACAACACCAATAAAATGCATATTTTTATTCTCAGATGTAACACCATGGGGTTATTCACTAGTTTATAAAGTGGCTTTGACCCTATAGTAGCAAGTAGTATAAGTACAAGCTCTAGAGGGTTACAATCATTAACAAATTTGATACAAACGGAACACGTTTACAAATTGGCGGCTATTTCAACTCGATTTCGACCATGGGTTTTAGCTAAATAAAGTGCTCTATCAGCCTTTTCTACTAATAAACAGCTTTTACTAAAAGGCTCCATTAAAGCAATACCAAAACTTGCTGAGATATTACGTTTATTATCGCTGTCTTCTTTTTTACGAATAGTTAATTTAGCAATACTCAAACGCAACTGATTGCAGAATGTCATCGCATCATTAATGCTATCAAAGTAACCTGTAATACAAAATTCTTCACCACCGAAACGATACGCATTGTATTGTTCTTGCAAGCTATTCTGCACTTTTTGAGCAACAAGTTTGAGTACCTCGTCGCCTTTTTGATGACCAAAATCGTCATTAAAACGTTTAAAGTGATCAATATCGAACATTATTAACACGGCTAACTTATCTTGCTCATCTTGTGAAGATGCATGAAGGCAAAACTCGACTATGTCAGTATCAAACTTACCGCGATTAAATAACCCCGTTAGTGAATCTTTATCAACCGCTTCTTGAGTCATAGTGAGGGCTTCTCTTAAATCTTTTATCTCATTATATGCTTGCGCTAATTTAGTTTGGAAACCACGAGCATAATCTTGCATTGCGATTGATTCATCTGTTAGACGTTCAACACAAGATAGAATTTCATTAAATGAGTTAATGCTAGAGAGTGTTTTTAACTCATTTTGTGAGTCAACTAACGAAGTAGTAAAGCTTTTTGAATACTGAATAGAGTCACTCAAGTCAAACTGTACTTGCTCTACCGTACCATGAAATTTTTCAGACATTTGTTGAAAAAACGCTAATTCTTCGTCGTTTATGTATTTATCAAATATTTCCTGTGCATTTTGAGCTGAGCAAGTATTGTGCTGACCGATAACTTTATCAAGCTCTGTATTTAGTTGCGGGTTATCGCCCTGTACATAACAGTACCAAATCGCATAGTTTATTGGCGTTACTGGCATTTTGTACTTCACCATAAGTGGAATGGCTTTTTTTAAACACTGGGCAGAATGAGCAAGTGAGGCAGTATTATCCATAATTGAAACTCTCAGACATCACAACAAAGATGTTAATAAACACATAAATATTAGTGGCTTATATTAACACTTTTTTATCATCCAACAAGCCTATATTATGTTTTCTCCCATATTTTGTGCAATATTCCACAGTGCACTAATAGCAGGATCATTTAATTCTTTATGTAATACCGCTAGGCCAATTTTAAAACCTTGTGGGGGCTCATCTTTGCTATCCAAAATCTGAACTTTATCGTTTAAAGGGCTATTATCGAGAACAATTTTTGGGATCATGGCCACGCCTAAGCCCAAACTCACCATAGATACCATAGCCTCATGCCCAGCGACTTGTGCATAGATTTTTCCTTGCACGTTATTTTTTCGCCACCACTGCTCTAACCTTTGTCGTGAAAACCCTTGTTCAGCAACAATAAATTCAAGCTCTGACCAATCAATAGTCTCGCTGTTATTAGTTAGCTTTTCTGTGATCGGACATTGAATAGTGGGCGCAATTAATACCAGTGGCGAGTAACCAATATCTACAAATGCAATTTGTGCAGGTAATTTACTGGGCCTAGCTGCAATAGCCATGGATTCGTGACCGTCTAATACACGATTTATTGCCAGAGCAGGGTCGCCCGTATTTAAGGTGATTTCAATATGCTGATGCTGAGCCCTGAGCTGCTCCAAAATATGATGCAAAAAACTATAAGATGCGGTAACGGAGCAATAAAGACTCACATTGCCATAAATATGTTGTTGCGGTTCGTTTAAATTGGCCTTAAAACGCTGCCAATTACTAAGCGTTGCACTAGCATACTCCTTAAATGCAACGCCTTCGCGAGTAAGCTTGACACTGCGATTATCTCGCTGGAACAACATCACCCCTACTTCATCTTCTAACTGCTTAATATTACGACTTAAAGTAGGCGCACTTATGTGGCATAACTCACTGGCACGAGAGAAATGAAGCGTTTTTGCCAACGCCAAAAAGTAATTTAAATGCTTATGATCCATAACAACACCGGTATTTCATATTATGAAACACTTTAATTCAAATATATCATTTTACGCAAGAAGAGAATTTTCATATGGTTATTCCAAGCAAAGCAAAAGTATTGCATCTAACAAACTGAATTAATGGGAAACTTATCATGGCAAATTATTTTAATAGCTTACCTTTACGCGAACAATTAGCGCAGTTGGCACAATGTGAATTTATGGGCGCAGACGAATTTAACGACGGTGTTGCTGCACTTAAAGGTAAAAAATTGGTAATTGTAGGCTGTGGCGCACAGGGCTTAAATCAAGGTTTAAATTTACGTGATTCTGGTTTAGATGTAGCCTATACACTACGTGATTCAGCAATTGCTGAGCGTCGTCAGTCATTCTTAAATGCATCGGAAAATGGTTTTAAAGTGGGTACATATGAAGAATTAATCCCAACAGCCGATGTAGTACTTAACTTAACGCCTGATAAACAACACACTGCGGTTGTTAATGCCATCATGCCATTAATGAAACACGGCTCAACCCTTGCCTATTCACATGGCTTTAATATTGTTGAAGAGGGCATGCAAGTTCGTGAAGACATTACCGTTATTATGGTTGCACCAAAATGCCCTGGTTCAGAAGTACGTGAAGAGTATAAACGCGGCTTTGGTGTACCAACACTCATTGCGGTTCACCCAGAGAATGATCCTCAGGGTCATGGTTTGGCACAAGCAAAAGCCTATGCCGCAGGTACGGGTGGTCATCGAGCGGGAGTACTTAAATCATCGTTTATCGCCGAGGTTAAGTCTGACTTAATGGGTGAGCAAACCATTTTATGTGGCATGCTACAAACGGGCTCTATTTTATGTTTTGATAAAATGATTGATAAAGGCCTTGATGCCGGTTATGCCTCAAAGCTAATTCAATATGGCTGGGAAGTGATCACAGAAGCACTTAAGTATGGCGGTGTTACTAATATGCTTGACCGCCTATCAAACCCAGCCAAAGTAAAAGCGTTTGAATTAAGCGAGCAATTAAAAGTAATCATGCGCCCACTGTATAACAAACATCAAGATGACATTATCGATGGCACATTTTCACGAGTCATGATGGAAGACTGGGCAAATGATGACGCTAACCTACTAAAATGGCGTGCTGAAACCGCGGAAACTCATTTTGAGAAAACCCCAGCGGGTGATGTAGAAATTACTGAGCAAGAGTTTTTTGATAACGGCATTCTAATGGTAGCCATGGTTAAAGCAGGCGTAGAGCTGGCGTTTGAAACCATGACTGCAGCCGGTATTATTGCAGAATCAGCTTATTATGAGTCACTGCATGAAACACCGTTAATTGCAAACACCATTGCACGTAAAAAGCTGTTTGAAATGAATCGTACTATTTCAGATACTGCAGAGTATGGTTGCTACTTATACAACCATGCATGTTTACCGCTACTACAAGAATTTATGCAAGATATTGATACTGATGTTATTGGCAAAGGCTTAAATGAGCAGAGAAATCAAGTAGATAATCAAACCTTGATTCAAATAAATACCGCACTGCGTGAACATCCTGTTGAGAAAGTTGGTGCTAAATTACGTGGCTATATGTCGGCAATGAAAAAATAGTTTAACCCTATAACCCTAGAACTTTCACTTGTTAGAAACCAAGCCCACTTGCATTTTTCTGTGGGCTTTTTTAATGTAAATTAATCATCAATAGCCGAAAATAAATAATGTGCTAGAATAATCGCCTCATTGCCTCAGTTGTAAATATATAAGCACTACCATGACGATACAAAATCTCTCTATTACTCAAAAAATTACAGCACTTGGAAGCATCATTGCTATTTGTGTTGCTGTATTAATTGGTTTGACGTCTTTACATAACTCAAAGAATATTATTGAGCAACGCATGATCGAATCAGAACTGCCAAGCAAGCTGCAAACAATCAGTAATCATATTGGTGGGGAGATCAATGAACTTTTAGGCGCAGCACAGCAGCTTTCTGCCAATGCCTTTATTTTAGATTGGGCAAACTCTGGCAACACCAACGATGCGTTATTACTCAAAGAACTTAATCGTTTAGTTGAGCAATATGATCTTGCAACTGCTTCGTGGGCAAATAAAAATACCGCGCAATATTGGAATCAAGATGGCTTTTTACGGGTGTTGAAAAGTGATGCTGCAGATGGTTGGTTTTTTGCTTTTACCCAATCAAAACAACCTTATTCAATCAGTATTTATCAAGAGTCGGCAAACGATGTAAAAATGTTTGTTAATCACCAACAGCCTAATGGATTCGGCTTGGCGGGCTTAGCAAAAAGCATTACTGATATGCAAAAGCTACTACAGCAATTTAAAATTGAGCAGTCAGGATTTGTATTTATTGCCGATAAAAGTGGCTTAATTCAGCTACACAAAGATGCAGCTAAAGTCGCTAAGGTTAATATAGATAGTATTTACAGTGCTAATATTCATAACAAATTACTTGATGAAAATGGTTTTACTTTAGAAGAAGTAAATATTAACGGACAAGCCACGCTGATTGCTGCCACACCAATTAAAAACACCGACTTATTTGTGTTGGCTCAAGTACCAAAAAGCGAGGTATTCGCAAGTGTAAACACCCTCGAGTGGCAAATATTCACATTCACTATCATTACAGCACTTATCGCAAGCGTGATCAGTTACTTGTTAGCTCGCTCTTTAGCCTCACCGTTATCAAAAATGGCGGAGTTGTTTTCTCGTTTAGGCCGCGGTGATGCTAATTTAGCGTATCGTCTACCAGCATCACCTCAACCTGAACTCAATAATTTAACGTCAGGGTTCAACCAGTTTATTGAGAAAATAGAAACCGCCATTGTGCAAGTCGCTGATGAAAGCCATGGTATTCGTCAAAGTTCTGATCATGTCTTTGCGCAAGCAAAACAAAACTCCTTAGCGCTGGATAAACAAAAAGAGCAAACTATTTCAGTTGCTGCAGCGATCAATGAAATGGGCGCTACAGTGCAAGAAATAGCACAAAGTGCAGCGAATGCAGCTAAGTTAACCAACGATAGTCGCGATAATACCAAACAAAGCCATCAACAAGTATTACAAAGCCAGACGACAATCTCAGCCCTTGCCAGCGACATCGATGGTATTACCGAGCAAGTTGCACTGCTTTCTAAAAAAACCATAGACATTGCCAGTATTGTAGATTCAATTAGAGGGATTTCAGAGCAAACCAACTTACTGGCTCTCAATGCAGCCATTGAATCTGCACGTGCAGGTGAACATGGTCGAGGTTTTGCTGTCGTTGCTGACGAAGTAAGAGCACTGGCAAATCGTACGTCGCAATCAACCACTGAAATTCAATCAATGATTGAAGAGCTCACTCAAATTTCAGATGATGTTGTAAATGATATTAGCCAATCAAAAAATAAAGCCCAACAAAGCGTTAGCGCAATGCAAAACTCGGTTGAGTTACTTAATACTATTACTGAAACAGCGAATGAAATTAACGATATGGCAACTCTAATTGCCACAGCCACCGAACAACAAAGCAGTGTAGTGAACGATGTGGGTGGAAGTATTGAGCAAATTAGTGAGATCAGTGATAAATCAATGAGTGAACAAATAAATACCGAACAAGCAATTCGTGACTTAGCCACCAGCGCACAAACACTTGATGCGCTAGTTGCCACGTTTAATCAGCAGCGTTAAATAGTTTGTTACGTTTTAAATAACCTCTGTACAAAATAACCACTATACTTAAGTGTGTTTTTTGTACAGAGGTGTGTATGAGTGCTGTTCAAGGTAAACATTATTTACTGGCTGTCTGCTTGCTGAGCTTAAGTGCGTGTAGCACTAAAAATAACGCCAATTTAAGCGCGCCAACTCCTATTATTACTCCCCCAATGCAACTTCAACAGCAGCCCGTCGAGTCTGAGCAGCAAATATTTCAACTCGACCAGAGTCTCAAACAGCAATTAAGTGCTTATGTACAAAAAAATAAATCGGCTGATAAAATTGCCTATAGTCTACTTAGTTTTTTACTCACAAATGGTGATAACTCACTATCTTACCAATCTACTAGCACACAAACTGCATCTCAAAGCTATCAAAATTTAAATGCTAATTGTCTTTCCCTCTCTATTTTAGCGTATAGCTTAGCCGAACATTTAGGCCTTAAAGCCCGCTTTCAAAAAGTACATGTTCCTGAGTACTGGGCGTTAAATCAAGGATTTAATTTACTCACTGGGCACATCAACCTTGCCATAGACAATAAAACTAAGCTCAAAGACAGCTCACTTGTTTATCAGCGTAATAAGCGCTTAATCATTGATTTTGACCCCAATAGCCGACAAGCCCGTTTTGCAACCTCATCGCTGTCAAAAAAACGAGTGACCGCCATGTTTTATAATAATAAAGGCGGTGAGGCACTGGTAAATAAACACTATGATTTAGCGTATAGCTATTTCAAAGCCGCAATTAATACCGATGCTTCATTTAGTGCTAGCTGGGGCAATTTAGGGGTACTCTTTAAACAATTAGATGATTTAAAGCAAGCGGAGCAAATGTACAGCTATGCTATTGCCTTAAACGCCAATGGTAATACTGCGCAAGGTAATTTAGCATTATTATATAAACTTACAGATAGAGTAGCCGAAGGCGAAAAGCTATTGGCAAAGCTTGACAAAAAGCGCCAAGAAAACCCTTACTATCATATATCGCTTGGTAACAGTGACTATGTAAATG
This sequence comes from Pseudoalteromonas sp. P1-16-1b, assembly GCF_001401785.1. Classification (GTDB taxonomy): domain Bacteria; phylum Pseudomonadota; class Gammaproteobacteria; order Enterobacterales; family Alteromonadaceae; genus Pseudoalteromonas; species Pseudoalteromonas undina. The sequence continues at coordinate 53,668 of NZ_LKGQ01000019.1, forward strand.
GTGATTACGCAAATGCAATTAGCCATTATAAAAAAGCAAACGCTATGTCACCGACACTTCATGAAAGCCACTTTGGGCTAGCGCGCAGTTATTTTGAATTAAATAATATAACTAGAGCGGAGTTTCATTTGCGTAAAGCTAGAAAAAAAGCAGACTTTGATCATGAAAAACAGCGCTATGATAATAAGCTTATCGCATTAAAGTCACTCGCCGCTAAGGCGAATCATTATTAAATTATTTAGCTTAACCTGTATCATAGTTTTTATAAGTTGGAGCGGCCTTTGTAAACAGATTGAGCCGCAATTATTAGCTGATTTAACTATATTAACCAGCTCGGAGTTAGCTGGTAGAAAAACGAATAGCCATGCAGCCTTGCTCACAAGGGAGTATTTAAAAACACGCTTCAAAGAGCATCAACTTACAGTAAGTGAACAACCTTTTACTTATTCCTCAGGGCTGTTCTCTAGCGCACAAGGCGTTAATATTATTGCCACTAATACTGTAAAAGATTTACCTGTAATTGTTATTACTGCGCATTATGATCATCTAGGTCTAAAAGCAGGAAAATTACACCCAGGTGCTAACGATAATGCCTCGGGTGTTGCTGCATTACTTTATTTATCGAATGCGCTAACGGATTCTTCTTCATATCGTTTTATGTTTGTTGCAACAGACGCTGAAGAAAATGGTTTACACGGCAGTGAGCACTTTGCTAAAACAATACGCCAGCTCCCGATTGTTTTAAATATTAACTTAGATATGTTGGCAATTAAAAAGTCACATAAGCGTTTATACGCGCTAACAAGTCGATCTTTAAAAGCCCAGCTTAATCCGTTATTTACTCAGATTAACGGGGACAAGATCAAATTAAAGCCTGTTTATTCATCACGAAAAATGAGCCGACTCACCAACACGAAACAAATAGATTGGCGCAGAGCCAGCGACCATTATTCATTCGCTAAACAAAAAATTCCGTATGTGTACTTTTCTATGGGGGCAGATAACTACCACCATAGTGCCAAAGATACGCTCGAAAATATTAACGCTCCCCTCTATCAAGAAGCCGTATTGCTAATTGAGGAATTTATTAATCAGCTTTTGACAAACTCCGCGGTATTAACTCCCTCTTTAAAAGCAGCAACATAAGCCTCTTTTTTTGCTCGTGGAAGTTTTTTTATCGCATATTCTAATTTGCTTGCGTCGCTTTTAGTACCTACTTGTTGTTGATGAATCAGCATAAGCGGCCCTTTACCTTTGAGGTTTTTTGCTCCTTTACCTGCTTGATGAGTAGCGATACGTCGAGCAACATCAATAGTAATACCGGTATACCAATGACCAAACCGTGTTTGCACAATATAAAGTGACCAAGTTGGCGGTTTATTTTTAATTTTGCACAACTCATTGTTTAAACTTTTTTGATTATTAATGGTCAAAACCTCGCCTTAACGCGCTAAACAAAAACAATTACTCAAAAGGGTTTTACCTTGAGTGACTAATCGGTATCATGCAGATTATAAAAAATAAGGATCACAACTAACAATGCAGTCGTTAAAAACTTTTTCTCTTTGGCTTATCGTCGCTTTAACGCTTAGTTCAGCCGCAGGTTGTTCTAGCTGGGTATACAGAATCAACATCCCTCAAGGTAACTTTTTAGAACAATCAGACGTTGATAAGCTTCGCGTTAATATGACTCGCGAACAAGTAATTTACGTATTAGGCAGACCCATTGCCGAAGACGCCTTCGATAAAAATACTTGGCGTTATGTATACAGCTTCAATAAAGGGCGTGCTAATGAACAGTTTAAATCATTAGTACTAAACTTTGAAAATGAAAAGCTAGTTACAGTATCGGGCGACTATGAGCAACCAGAAAACTTTACAACGCCTTTAGAGCAATAAGAAGCTATATAAGGTTTAATTAAAAAAGGTGAGCATGGCTCACCTTTTTTGTATCTAACGTTCTAACGGCCGGCCACCAGTGACTTTATTAGCGCGGCCCTCCTCTTTGGCTTTTTCAGCACGTTTTCTGCGAGCATCTTTAGGGTCGGCAATTAATGGGCGGTAAATTTCAATTCTGTCGCCATCTTTAAGCTCATGATTTAGCTTCACCGTTCTGTTCCATACGCCTAAAGTTAAATCGGTTGCATCAATCTCAGGGCATTTTTTAATAATCCCTGATTGTATTACCGCTTGCTCAGCCGTTGTGCCTTGCAGCACTTCTATATTTAATGTGGTTGCCTTAGTGGGTAACGCGAACACAACTTCAATATTGATCATGCACGTTCTCCATACACGGTTTTTGCACGTTGAGTAAACGCACTCACCATGTTTTTTGCCACATCATTAAAAATTTTACCAAACGCTAGCTCTATTAGCTTACTTGAAAATTCAAACTCTAGCTGTAAATTAACCTTACACGCATGTGTATCTAATTGCTGAAAGTGCCAGCGACCCTGTAGGGTTTTAAAAGGACCATCAACCAAGCGAAGCATCACTGTTTGCTCATCAATTAGCGTATTTTCAGTGGTAAACCATTTTTTTATGCCGGCTTTAGATATTTCTAAACTAGCGGTCATGTTATTATCATGCTGCTTAATAATTTTTGAGTCTGAACAATTAGGTAAAAACTGTGAATAGGCTTCTACATCATTGACTAGATCAAACATCTCTTTAGTGCTGTACATAACCAGCGCGCTTTTTTCTATTTGTGGCATACTCACTCCCAACTGTGTGCAGGAATTTTAGCAAGCTTTGTGCGTTTCCCCAAACTTTCATCGCGCTTAAATTAATCCTTCGCTTTTGCATGTATAATTTAAAAAAATCGATGTAAAACATCTTGTATAACGTATATTATAGGGCACTATGGCTAAGAAAAATTCATCAAAATCGACAAGTAATACCATCGCGCTAAATAAAAAAGCGCGACACGAGTATTTTTTACACGACAAGTTTGAAGCAGGTGTTGAACTCCAAGGCTGGGAAGTAAAAAGTATCCGAGCAGGTAAAGTAAATATCTCTGAAACTTATATTCATCTTAAAAACGGTGAAGCATTTTTATTAGGCAGTACCATTCAGCCTTTAAATAGCGCATCGACCCATGTTATTTGTGACCCGCTACGTTACCGTAAATTACTACTAAGCAGGCGTGAGCTTGACCGCTTAGTTGGTGCAACTGAACGTGATGGTTATTCATTAGTTGCCACCGCTATGTATTGGAAAAAATGCTGGGTGAAGCTTGAATTCCATTTAGCTAAAGGTAAGAAAATGCATGACAAACGTGAAGACGGCAAAAATAAAGATTGGTCCCGTGAAAAAGAACGTTTAATGAAACATAAAGTTTAAATAAAAACGTCTAACATCATGTTAGGCGTTTTTTTTTAATTAAATTTTTAGCAAAATACAAATTATTACAAATTAAAGTCGCTCGGTGATTTATTTTTAAATAATGAGAAGACCCCCCTCCCGCACCAGATAGCGAGTATCCCATCGTTTCCTTTATTAAGAAAATAAGTACATATTCGTGCCGATAACAAAATCATCTTTGCGGCTAATTGATAACACTTAAGTTACATGGTATTAATAATTCGACTTGTAAAAACAAGTAAATTATAACATATCAACAAGGACTTAAGGATGAAGCAATCAATTGCATTTACACCGAGCTTAATCATCGGTGCTACTATCGCATTGTCAGCAGGTTTTAGTACAACAACTTATGCTGCACAGCAAACTGCAGAAAAAGTAGAACGTATTCAAGTAACAGGCTCTCGTATCAAACGTTCCGATATAGAAGGCCCATCACCAGTACAATCCATTAATAAAGAAGACATCGAAAACATGGGTTATGACAACCTACAACAGCTGCTTGAAAGAATGCCTGTTGCAGGTAATGGTACCTTTTCAACCCGAGGTAATAACCAAGACTCGACCGCTAATGGTTCAGCTGCCGTCAGCCTTCGTGGTTTAGGGGCTGATGCTACCTTGGTACTTATTAATGGTCGTCGTGTTGCTATAAGCGCATTTGCAGAAGGGATCACCAACTCATTTGTTGATATAAACAGTATTCCTGTTTCAGCAATCGAACGTATTGATATTTTAAAAGATGGCGCATCAGCAATCTATGGCTCTGATGCTGTAGCAGGTGTTGTAAACGTTATCTTGAAAAAAGACATCGACGGTATTGAAGTTAATTTAGGTTACGGCGGCACAGATGGTCCTAACTATGAAGAAACCACGGCTAGCATTGTTTGGGGTACAACAAGTGCAAAAAGTAGTGCATCCGTTATTATTGATTACTTTAAAAACACTTCTTTATCATCAGATGAAATGGGCCGCTTAGGTACCGCTAATCAGTCTCCATATGGCGGTGAAGATTTCCGTTCTTCACGTGGTTTCCCTGGCTACTTCTATGTTGATGGCGTTAAAACAATCGACCCTGCATGTCCTGCAGAAAACGCAACATCAAGCGGTAGTTGTTTATTTGACTATGGTCCATTCGGCTATATTGCCCCTGCATCAGAACGTGTGGGCGCAATCTCACAATTTGAATACCGTTTTGACAATGGCATCACCGGCTTTTTAGAAATGGCTGTACAGCATAACAGCTCAGTTGCAGCGGGTGCACCAACGCCACTCGATGAAGATGCAGGTTTAACTGTACCAGGGAATCATCCAAATAACCCGTTCGGTCAAGATATTGAAATTGGTCGTTACAGAACAGTGGATGCAGGTGCGCGTCAATGGGATATCGAATCAGATACATTACGTTTTGTTGCTGGTTTAAAAGGTGAAATTAACGACTGGAGTTGGGAAACAGCGGTACAAAAAGGTCGTAGCAAGTCATTACAAACAGGCGATCGCTCACAAGGTTGGGTTCGCACCGACTTCTTACAACAAGAAATTGACGCTGGCAACTACAACCCATTTGGCGGCACTTACAATGATCCGGCTGTAATTGACAGGATTACTACAAGCTTGGTTCGCCAAGGTGAGTCTCATATGACGTCGTTCGATGCTAACATCTCAGGTGAAGCATTTAACTTTGGTGATGATGTTGTCATGATGGCAGCCGGTATTGAATACCGCGAAGAAGACGTAACTGATACGCCAGATGATCAATTTCAACGTGGATTAATCTTTGGTACCGAGTCAGTTTCAGCTGCCGCAGAGCGCGACCAATACGCTGCCTATGTAGAGTTTTCAATTCCACTTGCTGAGAACTTAGAACTACAACTTGCAGGTCGTTACGATGATTACAGTGACTTTGGTACCACCACAAATCCTAAAGTCGCTTTACGCTGGGCACCTACTGATGAAATCACAGTTCGTGGTTCTTGGGCGCAAGGCTTTAGAGCACCTTCACTGGCACAAGTAGGTTTAGGGCCATCTCAGGAGAGTCAGTTCTTTATTGATAACTATCGCTGTGATGCAACAGGTAAAGATTGTGATGCGCTAGATTACAACATTGAATTTGCCGGTAACCCAGATTTAGAAGCTGAAGAGTCTGAATCTTGGAATGTCGGGTTTATTTGGGCTCCCACAACTGACTTTGGTTTAAGTGTTGATGTGTGGAGTATCACCCAAGATAATAAGATTGATGAGCAAGAGTTTGGTCCAATTTACAACTCAGAGTGTAATAACCAAAATAGTACAGTATGTGTTCGCTTACCACCATCAGGTACAGACAGCCTAGGAACTATTCAAAAGATTTTCAGTACTTTTGAAAACGTTTCATCACAAGAAGTTTCTGGCGTAGATATTTCAGCAAACTACAACCATTCACTGGATGATTTAGGCTTACTGAAATTCAATTTAGAGTGGGCTTACCAAGATAAATTTGAAAAAGACGGCCGCGATTACACCGGTGAATATGGTTACCCAGAGCACCGTTGGATTTTCTCAACAAACTGGGAAATTGGCCAATTCAACACGAACATGAACATTAGTTATGTGGGTGAGTTTGAAGATACGCCAGATATCGATTTCGATGGCAACTTAGACTTCGATAGTAATACATCACGTACTGTTGATTCTCAAGTATTGGTTGATTTACAAACCTCATATCGTATTACTGAGTCAGCTAAAGTATCGTTAGGTGTTAATAACTTATTTGATGAAGAGCCACCATTTGCAATTGGTGACGGTGATTCAGATCTGTATGGTTACGCATCGGGTGTACATAACCCTCGAGGTCGTTATATTTATACTAAAGTGAGCTTTTCGTTTTAATTAAAGAGCAATAAAAAAAACCGCCAATATGGCGGTTTTTTTATCTTAAACTAAAGGGCTAAATTATAGCTCGCCTTCGTTTTCAGATAAGAATTTAGCTACGCCTTCAGGGCTTGCGTCCATTCCTTTTTTACCTTCAGTCCAACCAGCAGGACATACTTCGCCGTGCTCGCTGTGGAATGCTAGTGCATCAACCATACGGATCATTTCGTCGATGTTACGACCAAGTGGTAAATCGTTCACTACTTGGTGACGTACGTTACCTTCTTCGTCGATTAAGAAAGAACCACGAAATGCAACGCCGGCTTCTGGGTGCTCAACGTCGTATGCTTTACAGATTTCGTGCTTAACGTCTGCAACTAGTGCGTATTGAACTTTACCAATACCGCCGTCTGCTACAGCCGTGTTACGCCATGCGTTGTGTGAGAACTGTGAATCGATTGAAACACCAATTACTTCTACACCACGTTTTTGGAATTCTGCATAACGCTTATCAAAAGCAATAAGCTCAGAAGGACATACAAAAGTGAAATCTAGTGGGTAGAAAAAGATTACTGCTTTTTTACCTTTGATTTTTTCGTGAAGGTTATAGCTATCTACAATCTCACCGTTACCTAGAACAGCTGCAGCGGTAAAGTCTGGTGCCTGGCGGCCTACTAATACACCCATTTTATTCTCCAAATATTTTGAGTTTATTGTCAATTGCTTACGCAATACTGATAGTAATATGGGCACTAATTCTTAAATTACAATAGCACCATATCTAATTAATCATTATTCTATGGCTATCAAAAATAAATTAACAATCGTATTTATAGATAGCGCCGTTCTAAAATAGCGAACGCTTGATAAATGCACGAATTATTGTTCATAAAAAAGCCTGCTTTAAGCAGGCTTTTTTACTAATCCATAATGTCGCTAGGCATATCACCGCGAATATGTTGCCATATTTCACCGGTTTGATGACCATACTTGCGCATCATGAATATCGCACCATCGTGCTCTTTATTCTCAGCAAGCTTAGTTAAATCTTTATAGAATTGACGTGCAAGCTCACGGGTACGAGGATCTGAAAAGTAATGACAACCAATCTTAGAATAAAAGCCTTTAAAACCATTAAGGATCAGCACATATATGCGGTTGTTACCAGCAACAGCTAACTCATGGTGCACTTTATAGTCATAATCAGCAAATGCTTGTGCGCTGTCTTCTAGTTCATCACTTTGCGATAAAATTTCAATAACACGCTCTGGTGCAAGCTTTATTGCTGCACGAGTGTAAATTGCGCTGATGTTAGTGCGAGCTGAAAGTAACTGATCAGTTAGCTCTGGCATTTTATCTTCGTCTAAACGAGCCAGTGTTTCAAGGATATTTAGTCCTGAAGTTTCCCAAAAATTATTTACGCGAGTGGGTTTACCATGTTGGATTGTTAACCAACCGTCTCTGGCTAATCGTTGTAATACTTCACGCAATGTGGTTCTAGTAACACCAATTAACTCTGAGAGTTCACGCTCAGCTGGCAGAATTGAACCTGGAGGGAAATCACCATTCCAGATTGACTCTACTATGTATTCCTCAGCAAATCCTGCTGGGCTTTTCGCTTTAAAAATTCTCATTCAATTCCTACTCGAATTAATTCACATTACATCGCTACATACGATTAACTGACTGATTGTACCAGACAAGTCACAACTAACAAGTAAAGTAAGTTAAATTACCTAGGTATGTGATTAAAAGGGTAACTTTACTGGTAGAAATTAAACACAATATGAATGCCCACCTATTATTCATACGAGACACTTTAACTATTATTCTATACCTCTTTCCTATTCATGAATCAGATTAACTTGATGGCTCTGAGTAGGTCTATTAGGGGAAGTCATGCAGCACAGGATCTCTAACTTTGAGGGACGACAAGCTTTCATAGCCCTCGTTTTTTCCTTTTACTTGCCCCGCTGTTTATCCTAAGTCATAATCTAAGCCCTTATTTAAATACGGATTTGTTATGAACTGGCTTGCTAATCTAAGTACTCAGCGTACACCTTGGTTATTATTCAGTGGGATTGTTTTTCTACTTGAAGTTACTGCACTTTTCTTTCAATACAACATGGGGTTAGCGCCATGTATTATGTGTATTTACCAGCGCACCGCAGTATTAGGTCTACTTTTTGCGGGTATTATTGGAGCTAGTAAACCAAACAATCTCGCAGTACGTATTGTTGCCTATACAACATGGGGGATTTCAAGTGTATGGGGGCTACTAATAGCTCGTGAGCATATTGAAATGCAAACAACCACAGACCCATTTGCATTTAGCTGTGAATTTGAGCCAAATTTTCCAGAATTTATGCCGTTACATCACTGGATACCGCAATTTTTTGAAGCGACAGGTGATTGCGGAAATATAGATTGGCAATTTGCCAGCCTAAGTATGCCAGCATGGATGGAAATTATTTTTGTACTCTTTACCGCCACACTGTTTATATTAGTGGCCAGTCGATTAATTACTAAAAAGTCACTTTAATATGTTTACTTTTTTTTCAAGCCAAGTTGATGAGCTTAAACATTTAAAAGTTCGTCAACGACAAACTGTTATAGCTATCTCTTTAAGCATGCTATCACCCAGTGACAGGGTCTTTATACGCATACTCAAACTGATGCTATTAAGCCCATTCTTTTTAATATTTACTCTTTTCGAAGGTTGGTTACTGGTGCCCTTTTTGATTGTAGCTGGGTTGAGCTATCCACTATTAACAGCACCAGTAGATATTAACTTTGCTAAAAAGCACCTTGGTGCTGCCTTAAAACAGTTTGATCAGGGCGCATAGCGCCCTTTTTAGTTAAAACGTTACCTTACCATCAAGTTTGGCTAGCATTTTTTTACCCACCCCTTTTACTTTGGCTAGATCTTCAAGTGATGCGAAATCACCATTAGCTTCTCTATAGTCGATAATTGCCTGTGCCTTTTTCTTACCGACACCTGGTAACTTAATTAACTGTTTTAAATCAGCAGTATTAATATTAACCATGGCTGATTGCATCTGCTCTGATAGCATATCGCTTTGCGCAAAGGTGGTACCCATAGGTAATAAACATAAAGCAGCTGCTAACGAGATTATTTTAATTAATTTCATACTATTTCCTTTTGTGTTCCTACATGAACATTCGTTGATTATTTACACCCAGCACTTTTAAGTAAGTTGTGGTTACTAAGTACTAACGGTAACAATCACTCCTTGCGACTCCTTTACTGCAACGCGTTATAAAGTGACTTAATAAATAAAGTAGAGTTGGCCTTTATTGTCAATTAAGCTGCAGATAAACTAAGGCTAAAGCTTGCAAAATAACGCGCAAGCTTGTACTGTACATAAAAACAGTAATCTAATGATTTAAAATAATCATATTGCCACGTAAGTAAGCAGGAGAAATCATGGCTGTTGTTGTTAAATATGTTGTAGAACGAAACGGAGTCGAGCGCATGACGTTTACTACTAAAAAAGAAGCTGATGCCTATGACAAAATGCTCGATATCGCCGAGTCACTAGAACTAATGCTTGAAAAAGTAGATGTGCCTCTAAGTGAACAACAAGTTGAGTCGCTTGCACTTGAGATTGCGAAAAGTAAAGACGACTTTATGGCGGTACTTAAGGGGACTAAAGAAGTACCTGCAAAAGCTAAAAAAACAAAGTCAGATAACGTTGCTGATATAAAAGATAAAGCAGCGAACTAATCTAAAAAACAGTAATGCAGCTTATAAGCCGACTACTAATTTATGAAACTGAATTCGTGATTCGTATTCAGTTTTTTTATGTCTTTAAGTAATGATAACGAGAAGCGAGTAAGTCATCACAATTTGCTATTGTTAAAAGTCAGTCAATAAAAAATGCCAACCAGTTAAACTGGTTGGCATTTTTTTAAACCAAAACTTTACGTTAGCTAATCAATTACAATGACGATTCAACTTCATCAAACAGATCAGTAATTTCCTTTTTCGGCTCAGCAGTTACAAGGCTTCCTACTACAATAGCAATACTTGCTAAAATAAATCCAGGGACGATTTCATATATCACGCTGCTTAAGCTATCACCATTAATAGTAATAGGCGCATAAATCCATACAAGCACAGTTAGAGCACCAACAACCATACCGCTAATAGCCCCTTTTAGGTTCATACGCTTCCAGTAAAGACTAAACAATACCAATGGACCAAATGCAGCACCAAAACCTGCCCATGCATTACTTACTAAATCTAGTATTGAACTATTGCGGTCATACGCTAAGTAAATTGCAAATAACGCAACCAGTATCACGCTAATACGCCCTACTAATACCAGCTCAGTTTGCGAAGCATTACGATTTAAGTAAATCTTATAAAAGTCCTCAGTTAAAGAACTTGAACACACCAATAATTGCGATGAGATAGTACTCATAATCGCAGCTAAAATAGCCGCCAGTAAGAAACCTGCAATTAACGGGTGGAAAATTAATTCAGCCAATACTAAGAAAATTGTTTCTTTATCGGCAATCGGCATTTGATTTTCAATCATAAATGCAGCACCAAATAGGCCAGTAAATACCGCACCAATAGCAGATAACGTCATCCAAGACATACCAATACGACGCATGGTTGGCATTTCTTTTACTGAACGAATAGACATGAAACGAACAATAATATGCGGCTGACCAAAGTAACCTAAACCCCATGCCATTGCAGAAATAATAGCAATAGTAGAACCACCAGCAAACCAGTCAAGCATACTTAAAGAATGAATTTCGCTTGCTTTAGGCGAGCTTAGTAACTGCTGATAATTTGCATTTGCTAAGGTATCCATAAATGGTTGGTCAAGCATCATATAAGTGGCAATTGGCACTGCTAACAACGACACAAACATAATACAGCCTTGCACAAAGTCTGTAAGGCTAACCGCTAAAAATCCACCAAATAAGGTATATACCACTACCACACCAGTGGTGATGTATAGGCCCATTTCGTAACTCATTTGAAATGAGTTTTCAAATAACTTACCACCGGCAACAACACCCGATGAAGTGTATAAGGTAAAGAAAACTATAATTACTATTGCAGAGATAACACGTAGGATATTTTTGTTGTCATCAAAACGATTTGCAAAGAAATCGGGGATAGTAATGGAATCATTGGCTTTTTCAGTATAGACACGCAGTCTTGGGGCGACTAAAAAGTAGTTTGCCCACGCACCTAATACTAAACCAATTGCAATCCAAACCTTACTCAACCCAAATAAATACATTGCGCCGGGTAAGCCCATTAATAACCAACCACTCATATCTGATGCACCAGCCGATAAGGCAGCTACACTGGGGGCTAAATTACGACCACCTAGCATATACCCTGAAATATCACTGGTAGATTGCTTATATGCGTATAGTCCTATTCCTAGCATTACAATAAAGTACAATGCCAGTGAAATAATCATTCCTGTTTCCAAATTCGCCTCCACTTAAAAAAGTAATAACAGGCTTGTAATCCAAATAATGACTCTTGAAATCTTATAATTAAGACAGTATTGGAATAAAAGCTTTCTACCCAACTATAACACGGTAATTGCTAATAACTCCAACCCGCTAATTTAAGTAGATAAAAAACCATCTATTCGCTCGCTTTTAAAACAAATAGAATAAAAAACAATGAGTTTAGATTAATAAAAATCACCTAAGCCATGATAATTTATTAATAAAATTCATTTTACCGATGCTATTTTGAATGTTTTCCAATATATTATTACAATGTTAATCAATTTCTACTGTTTCGGAATCTTATATGTATTTTTACGCTGCTCGCCAACCTATTTTAGATCGCAATAAGGAACTAATTGGCTACGAGCTTTTATTTCGTGATGGAGTAGATAATGTATTTCCGAACATTGACGGCGACGAAGCAACGTCTCGCCTAATTGAAGGCAGCCAGTTTAATTTTGGTCTTGAAGATTTAACCGATAATAAACCCGCTTATATTAACTTTACTTTAGACACCTTATTAAAAGGCTACCCCACGCTATTAAACAAAAACGGGGTTGTGATTGAAATACTAGAGACCGTTCAGCCAGGAAAACGTCTGCTAGCAATAGTTAAAGACCTAAAAGAGAAAGGGTACACACTCGCCCTAGATGACTATGCGCATCAACCGGTATGGCGTCACTTTTATCCGTTTATTGATATCATTAAAGTTGACTTTTTAACGTGCGATATGGAAACCGTTAAAACGATCATTGAAGACTTAAAACCTTACCCACATATCAAGTTACTCGCAGAAAAAGTTGAAACTTACGAGCTTTACAACCAAGCTTTTGAGTTGGGCTTTGAGTACTTTCAAGGCTTTTTCTTTTCAAAACCCGAGATGGTGCAAAGTAAAGCCTTACCGCCATCTGGCATGGCACTGGCTGAACTGCTTTATGAAACATCCAGTGTAGAAATGGATCTTAAGAAGATCACCGATGTATTTGAGCGTGATGTTAACTTATCTTACAAGCTTTTGCGCTATTCCAACTCAGCGGCATTTACCCGCCGCTCTGAAATAAACACTATAAAACAAGCACTAATTGTACTAGGGGCTGCTGAAATAAAAAAACTGCTCTCTTTATTGTTTGCAGCACAAGTATCTGCAGATAAGCCATTGGAACTTATTAGACTGTCGTTAACACGGGCGCGTTTTTGTGAGTTGTTAGCTATTTCACATGGCAAACTTAAAGATACAGGTATGGCGTTCTTAACCGGCATGATGTCGCTTATGGATGCGATATTAGATGAAGAAATGGACAGCGTAATGCTTAAGTTACCTCTGTCAAATGAGATAAAAACAGCGCTGTTAAAAAATGAAGGGCTACTTGCTGAATACTTAAATTTAGTCACTCTGTATGAGCATGGTGATTGGCAAGCTGCGAACGATAAAGCCCAGCAATTAAACTTAGGCGATGAAGTGCCTGATGCATACCACGAAGCACTCAACTGGGTTAGTGAGCAAATGCGAGTGATGATTGATAGCTAAGAGATCTTTAATGCCTATTAACAAAAACGCCAGCATTTGCTGGCGTTTTTATTATTATTAAAGGCTTTCTAAGAAATCCTCATCAAAATCTTCAGGCTCTTCTTTTATTGGCGGGTTACCATCAAATAGCTCATATAATTGACGCTGAAAATAAATGTCTTTAATAAATAAGTATGGGTCTAACGAATCATTTAATAAACCTTCCTGAGCCATTAATGACGCACGCGCTTCAACTGCTTTTAGTGCAAACACTAAAATAGTTTGTGGTGTAGTCAGTGCTATTTCAGGCAGTACAACATTATCAACTACATCACCAGTTAAGTTACGCGCAGTAGACGGCCCCATTGCTGGAATCATTAAATAAGCACCATCACCCACTCCCCACACACCTAGCGTTTGGCCAAAGTCCTCGCTAGTTACTTCAAGCCCAAGTGAGCTGGCTACATCAAATATGCCAAATATACCCACCGTTGAATTCACTAAAAAACGAGCAAAATTAATTCCAGCACTGCTTGGTTTTCCTTGCAGGCCGGCATTTATAATATCAACGGGTGCAGTAATATTATCGGTAAAGTGCACAATACTCCGACGAACAGGCTGCGGTGTAACAGTGATGTAACCCACTGCTGCTGGCCTTAAAATATAGGTATCGAGTACGTCCATATTAAAGTCATAAATGGGTCTATTTACACTTTGTAAGGGATCGCGCTCATCATATTTACTCTCGGGCACTTGAGCACAGCCCGATAAGGTGAGTAAACATAATAAAAGTAAGCCTTGTTTTAACATCTCAAATCCTTAAGGTATTAATGTATCAATGTTCAGTTGCACTTGTCGCACATCTTTACGAAGCAGTACTTCAGAGTGGCCTTCAAGCTCACCAGTACTTGGCATCACTGAATCATCATTAGAAATACGCGCAGAAATAACAATTTCATTAGCACTGGATAAATTTAGCCCTGCCATCATGGCGTTCTCGTCGCTCAGCTCAACGGTGATTGGAAAGCTATAGTCAGTCAGTTTAACAACGGCTAAAGGCATTGGTGAACCTTCAGAAGCTTTAGCAAACACAAACAAAATACCGTTACTAGGCTGTTTATCTTCGAGTTGCTCGTCAACCTTAACCGTGACCTGAATTCCTTGAACAACTTGCAGCTCGTGATTATTCAGCTCGCTTTTCTGAGCTATTTGACCATCAATTTCACTAATGCGCTCAGAAATCATAGCATAACGCGTATCTGACTCGTCCATACTGGCAAGAAGTACCTCAAATGCAGCTTTTGCCTGTACCCAATCTTTTCTCTCAAAGGCAATCAGCGCAAGTAACGAAATCGCATCGAGATTATTTGGCTGCGCTTGTAGCACTTTAGAAAGCATACCCGCTGCGCGAGTCATATTCTCATCACTGCCCTCAAGTAGTAATACCTGCGAGTAGCTCACCAAAGCTTGCATATTATCAGGGTTCATTGACAATGCTTTATCAAATGACTGTTTTGCCATGTCAAACTCATTAAGCATAATAGCGACACGCCCTAACAGCATCCAAGCTACTTCATCATCACCGCCTTGACTTAACTTTGTACGCAGTGCCAATGCAAACGCTTGAAGTTCATTTTTAGATAACGGCTCACCTTTTTGCATTACGGCACGTTGACCATAATCGGCTAAGTTGTCCATTGCATCATGCCACGCCGAAATTTGTTGTTGGCTGCCTGTCATCGCATAAAATATACCTGCTAATGCAATTAAAAACGCTGCCCCTGTTAAAGCAAATATACGGTTATCACCACGACTGTTTAGTGACTTTTCTGGCGATAATTCATTAAGCAAACGACGTTTTAGCTCAATAATAGCCTCGTTATGGTTTTGCGAGTCTATACGTTGATTGTCTAAATCAGCCTGCAGTTCAACTAAACGCTGCTCATAAATGCTGATAAGCTGTGCATTAGCGTTGTGAGTAATAGTTACTACGCGCTCTTTTTTTAAAAAAGGCACAATAATAAACAGCAATGCAATGAGTGTGAGTAAAGCAAAAGACGCCCACATTAAAATCATTTAACTTTGCTCCTGACGTTTATTTTGTTTAATCAACTTATTGAGCATCACTTCATCAGCGTCACTCCATGTTTGTTTTACCGACGCTTTACGTTGGCGAATAACAATAAAACCAAAGCCTATTATTACAATGAGTACTGGTAACACCCACAGAATTAACGTAGCCGGCGTTACTGGTGGATCGTAATGAACAAAGTAGCCATAGCGGTCAATCATATAGTCAATGACTTCATCTTTGCTTTTTCCATCTTTTACTAACGCCAATACACGCTCACGCAAGTCTTTTGCAACTACGGCATCTGAATCAGCAATGTTTTGATTTTGACATTTAGGGCAGCGTAATTCTTTAGTTAGCTCTTCAAAACGAATCGCTTGTTCATTGCTATCAAACTGATAACGATCTTGCTGAGCAAACGCTGCTAAACTAATAAATAAGCTAAGGGTTAATAAAAACAATCTCATGGCTGCAGCTCCTGCATAAGAGGCGCAAACTTAGCGCGCCAAACTCGAGGGTTTATATCACCGGTGTGGTGTAACAAAATAGTGCCATTTTTATCAACTAAAAATGTTTCTGGTGCTCCAGACACACCCAAATCTAACGCCAAAGAGCGCTCTAAATCTAAAATATTAAACTGATACGGATCACCGGCGCGCGCAAGCATATTACTCACATCGTCACGCAGTGCTTGCATATCAAACGGGCCATCAAAATCGGCATCGTAACTTTGAACATAATACAAGCCGATAATTTTAATGCCTTGTTCGCGAAGCTTAGTTAAATAATCAAGCTCAGCTAAACACGTTGGGCACCATGTGCCCCACACGTTTAATAAATACACGTCACCTTTTAACTGCTCATCAGTCCAACGTTTATTATCTTGCATTAAATCAGGCAAGTTAAATGTTGGTACGGTTTGACCAATGCGCCCTGTTTGTATTTCCCGAGGGTTAGCAAACAACCCTTGGTATAAAAACACACAAATAAAGATAAAAATTAATAAAGGGACTATTGCCATCAATTTGCGATTCATAACGCCCCCTCTAATTCATCTTTGCGAGGTGAAGCGCGATAACGCTTATCAAATAAAATCACAAACCCAGCAAGTGAAATCAAAACACCACCGATCCACATCCAACGCACAAACGGCTTGTGATAAATACGTAATGACCATGCCCCTTCACTTAATTGCTCTCCAAGGGCGAGGTATAAATCGCGAGTAAACCCAGCATCTATTGCTGCTTCAGTCATAAACTGCATACCAATGTCGTATCGGCGTTTTTCTGCATAAAGACGCGCAATTGTTGTGTCTTCTTTTAGTACTGTTACCACACCCGCATGACCGCTATAGTTTGCACCACGAATTGTCTTCACGCCTTCAAAACGGTATTGATACTGATTTAGCTGTACGCTATCACCAGGCTTCATTGATACATCACGCTCAACTGAATACGCCGAAGTAAGCGTAATACCGGCAATAACAAAGGCCAAACCAACATGACCAAGCACCATAGCCCAATAACTTAAACCTAAGCGTTTGATGCCGAGCTTAAGTGAGCCATGAACAGCAGCCTTGGTGTAAAGGTCGATAAAGGTAGCAATAAATATCCATACACCTAACGTAGTTGCTAACAGAGTGAGCGGCGTAACTACTTCATAACTGCTAAACAGCCACGCACAAGTAATAACGACGCTGACTAGTGCGCCAACAAATATTTTGTTTTGTAAAAACGCCCATTTATTTTGCTTCCAGCGCAAAAATGGCCCTATGCCCATTAAAATCGCAAATGGCACCAGTAGAATGGCAAACATTTTATTAAAGAAAGGTTCGCCAATAGAAATACTGCCTAAGCCCATTTCTTTGTGTACCATAGGTAATAAAGTACCCAATAGTACAATTAAGGTAGCAACCACTAGGAAAATATTATTTAGCCAAAGTGCCACTTCACGAGAGACAAACTTATAACGCCCCTCACTTTTAACCTGTGAAACACGCAAGCCGTAAAGCGCTAGGCCGCCGCCAACAACAATGGCTAAGAAGGCAAGGATAAACAGCCCTCGATCCGGATCGGTTGCAAAGGCGTGCACCGAGACAATAATCCCTGAGCGAACAATAAAAGTCCCCAGTAAGCTTAATGAAAAAGCAGCAATTGCTAATAATACGGTCCATGATTTAAATACACCGCGCTTTTCAGTCACACTTAAAGAGTGTAATAAAGCAGTTGCCACTAACCATGGCATAAGTGATGCGTTTTCAACTGGATCCCAGAACCACCAGCCACCCCAGCCAAGCTCTGCATAAGCCCACCAACTGCCTATAGTAATACCTAATGTTAAGAAGCCCCATGCTGTCATTGTCCATGGGCGTGACCACTTAGCCCAGGTATTATCGAGTTTACCAGTTAACAGCGCGGCAATAGCAAAAGAAAAAGCCACAGAAAGACCTACATAACCCATGTAAAGTAATGGTGGGTGAATGATCATCCCTGGGTCTTGTAATAATGGGTTTAAATCTCGCCCTTCAACAGGAAAATAGGGCAATAAACGCTCAAACGGACTTGAGAGCAGTAAGGTGTACATCATAAAGCCGACACCTAAAAAGCCAAGCACACCCAAAACGCGAGCACGAAGTATCCAAGGTAGTGACTTAGAACGCATAGCGACAACGGCTGTCCACCCTGCTTGCATTAATAACCACAGTAAAATAGCACCTTCATGTCCGCCCCACGTAGAGGTGATTTTATAATACCAAGGCAAAGTGCTACTTGAATGATAAGCAACGTAAGATACGGTAAAGTCGTCGGTTAAGCTGGCATAGATAAGTGCAGCGAACGACAACGCAACAAATGCAAACTGACCAATCGCTAATGATGGCGCCGCACGCATCAAACGAAGGTTTCCTGTGTGTGCTCCCCAAAGTGGAAAAATACACAACAGCACACTGAGCACCATGGCCAATGTTAAAGAAAAATAACCAAGTTCAGGGATCATATTAACTCCCACTATCTAAGTTATATTTTGGCTTTTCGTGCTTAATGCCTTTTACAGCTTCAGCAACTTCCGCCGGCATATATTCTTCATCATGCTTGGCCAACACTTCAAATGCTTCAATCACGTTAGGCTCTACTAACACACCTTGCGCAACAATCCCTTGTCCTTCACGAAACAAATCAGGCAAAATACCTTGATAACGCACTGTTACCAATGGCCCCGTATCAATCAGCTTAAAGCTTACTTTTAAGCTTTGTTCATTTCTGATCACAGAGCCTGGCACAACCATGCCGCCAATTCTCAGCTTTTGGCCTACAAACGGCTTTTCTTTATTAGGACCTTTACCATCAATTAATTCGCTGGGGGTGTAAAACAAATTAATATTTTCTTGTAAGGCGTACAACACTAAACCAATTGATCCGCCAATACCAAAGAGTACGGCGATAATAACCAAAAGGCGCTTTTTACGTCTTGGGTTCACGAGGTTTGCTCCTGCTTAGAATTTTTAATTCGAGTTTCACGCGCTATTTGCTGCTCAATCGACGCTAAAATTTGTTTTTTATCGCGTAGTGAGCTGAATAGAATACCTAATAAAATCAATGCGCATGTTCCAAAAGAAAGCCATACATAAAAACCATAGCCTCCCATTGCAATAAAATCTGAAAACGAGTCAAACTGCATAATTACCCCTTAGTTAACAACTGTCGCACCCATGGGCGGTGCTTTTCACGGTGTAAAATTTCATTTTTAAGACGAATTAAAGTCACAGTACCAACAAACGCGGCAAAGGCTAAAATATTAATCATTAACGGCCAAAACATACTTGGGTCAACCGCATCGCGGTTAAACTTAGTGATGCTCGCCCCTTGATGCAGGGTATTCCACCATTCCACCGAAAAGTGGATGATAGGCAAGTTGATCACTCCAACAATGGCTAAAATAGACGCGGCGCGACCGGCTGACTTTTTATCTTCAAAGGCATGGTACAAAGACAACACCCCTAAGTATAAAAATAATAAAATAAGTTCAGAAGTCAGCCGAGCATCCCATACCCACCACGCGCCCCACATTGGTTTACCCCATGCAGCACCAGTAATTAAAGCAATTGCTGTCATACACGCACCAACAGGCGCGATTGCAATTACCGCAAGCTCGGCATTACGTAACTGCCATACCAAGGCAACAATGGCAGCAATCGCCATTGATGAATATGCGCCCATAGATAAAATAGCGGAGGGCACGTGAATAAAAATAATACGGTAACTGTCTTTTTGTTGGTAATCAGCAGGGGCAAAACCTAATCCCCAAACCCAACCAACAATCATACTAACGACCGTAACTACTGCAAAATATGGCAGTAGAGTATTGCATAATTGATATGCTCGCTCTGCTTTCGCATACGGATGTAACCACTTCCACATATTAACTTACACTCACTTTTAATGCTGATGATATGGCAATTGGCGCACTAATAATCGCAACGACTAACATGGCACCTAGGATTGCAAGCTGACCACTGTAATCCAGCGACATAGTACTGGTATCAATAGCGGAAGTTGCAAAAATTAAAACCGGGATATACAAAGGCAAAACGAGTAAACTCATTAAAATACCGCCTTTTTGTAATCCCACCGTTAGGCCTGCTCCTATCGCGCCAATAAAGCTCAATAAAGGAGTTCCTAATAATAGCGTTAATAACGTGGCCATTAGGGCCGTCGTTTCTAAATTTAGTAGTAAAGCAAATAAAGGCGTCATTAGCACTAGCGGTAAACCGGTGATCACCCAATGAGCCGCAACTTTACCTAATACGGTTAATGATAAAGGGTAAGAGGAAGCAATGAGTTGTTCTAAAGAGCCATCGTTATAGTCATCTCTAAATAGCTTATCAAGTCCAAGCATGGTTGATAATAAAGCCGCAACCCAAATAATGCCCGGTGCCATTCTTGATAACAACCCAGGTTCTGGCCCTATCGCTAGTGGAAATAACGAGATAACAATTAAAAAAAACAAGATAGGATTAACTATTTCAGCGCGCTGACGAAAAGCGAGCTTAACGTCTTTGCTAAATACCGCGACAAATAACTGCCAATATGAGTGCTGTCTTGTCATTAGTGGCGGTACTCCAAAGTCAAGGTCTGTAAGTCACTAAAGTGGGTGGTTAGGTCTTGGTGTGTTGTTAACAAAATAGCGCCCCCCTTTGATAAGTGCTCGGTAAAGCGTTGCTGCAAAAAGGCAACCCCACTTTTATCGAGCGCTGTAAAAGGTTCATCTAAAATCCATAACTTGGCTTCAGATAACCACAAACGAACTAAAGCCACCCGTCTTTGCTGACCTGCCGATAATGTTCTTACGGGCACATCTTCCAGCCCTACCAAACCTAACTTACTTAACAAAGGATATAAATCAGGTGTATTTACATAACCATTAATAGCCAACCAATGTGCTACATTTTCAAGTGCACTAAGTTGTACATTAACTCCGGTTTTATGGCCTATAAATAATAAGTCTCTGGCGTATTCGTCATAATATTTTTTGATAGATTGATTACGGTATAAAATATCACCTTCGTCAGGCAGCGAAAAACCGGCAATAATGCGCAATAATGATGTTTTACCAGCCCCATTAGGACCAGCTAACTGCATGATTTGACCGCTTTTAAGGCTAAAATTAAGTTCATCAAACAAACAACGCTCTTGCTTGATACAAGTAACGGACTTAATGTGTAACAAGATGACGATTCTCTCTGCCAAAAATTAGCGGTAAGTCTACCATAATGATAGGGTAATACGAATATTGCTTTAGAATCGATTTACTTAAAATACAGAAAACTTGATATAAAATAATGAATACACCAACGCACATTACAGTGACTAACCCACAGGTTAGTAATCAAACAACCGATTCGGGTAAAACTGCGTTACCAATACTGCCGCCTGAAGTACTAGCAGCAAAAAACATTCAGTTTTCTAAAGATTCAGTGACGCTTGATGTATTTATGAATAAGCATTGGCAAACAATTCGGCTCACTGTTAATGATGCACCGACAAATGTTGAAAAAATAGCAAGCGCTAACATACAGCTAAGTGCAGATGGTAAAAGCTTAACCATTATTCCTAACAACAGTACCTTATCAATTAAACAACCAGAACAGTTACAGCGGTTTTTAAACTTTATAAACACTCAAAGTGATATTCAAAACAACCCGCTATCGATACAAGTTACTTTAAAGCCAACGCCAAAACTGGTGATTGAAAAATTTAATGCCAGCATCGCCATTAATAAACAAATAGCGCAATTACTGGCCGAAGAACCCTTATTAAAAGGCATAATTGAGACTGATGGCAAAGGTACACGGCTAAATATCATTAATCGTTTTGCTGACATTGTACATTCTCAACCTTTAAGCCAGGCAAAACTAACACAATTAGTTGCTAACAATTTAGGTCATGCTCAGCTTCATGCAATGCCCAAGTTTGCGGTGCTAACTCCAAATACCGCAAAAAGCTCGTTAAATATTAGCTTAAGCCATCAACAGTTATCTGAACTACCCACAGCGCCGACTAAGGTAACTATTAGCAGTCAAGCAGATAAACTATTAATTAAAACCGCTTATCAAAATATAACCGTGGAGCTTAAAAACTCATTTAGCAAACCATTTAATGAGATGCTGTCACAGCAACCGCAAGTTGCTATCGATTCGCAAAAAATTAAGTCTCACCCACTTAGTACCGTTAATAGTCCAATTCAATCATGGCTAAAAAGCAGTTTTGCTGATTTTAAAACGCGTATTTTAGATGCAGTAAAACATTTTGAAAGCAAGCCATTTACCACTACATTAAATGCATATCAAAAACCAAATATTGTTGTTAATGAACAACAAAAATGGCTCGCACCAACGCAAAAAATAGACATTACGCAATTAAAAAGCCCTTTAGGAACTGCCCCCCCTTTAGTGCAACTAACCCAGCAGCTAAAAACCAGTATCTCTTTATGGCAACAGCGGACGTTATCAACATCCGTAGACTTGCACCCTGTTGTTATCCAATCAGCACAAACAGCTAATCGATCCTTAGCAACCGTTAATTATTTACAACCGCTGGAAAAGCTATTATTAGCAACCGTTTTAAAGCAAACCGCAACCGCTCCAATAAAGCAAAAAGAAGCAAGCAAACACGTTCTAAGCAGCCAACTAAACACTATCGTAACTAAGGCGGCAGATCAGGGTACTGACTTAAACCGCTTGGTTAATCAAGCTTTTAACCGTATGTTGTCAGAAAGTAATTTACACCCGACCACCATACAACGTGAAATACTCAGCACTATAAAGCCGACGCAACTAACCAGTGACACTTTGCAGAGCTCGTTTAATCGAGGTGTAGAACAACTTTCATTAAGCATTTTAGCTGCACCGATTATTAACCAAAACCCAACTGCCGTTAGCATTAATAATCAAAGCGGTTTAGAGGCCCTACTTCAGGTTTTATTACCAAGCTTCAAGACCGGTAATAATACCAATAAGTTATTAGAACAGTTACAGCAACCACAAGTGCAAGCATTAGCAGGTGAATTAACACAAATTAAAAACACCTTAAGCCAAGTGCAAGCTCCCGTTTTGAGCCAGCAGCCTGACACTAACTCCTTAGTGCAGTTTTTATTACCTATGAAACTGCCACCAGAGGCGGCACAAACAGAAATATCGTTAGGACAATATAAAAAGCCAAACAATGACAAATTAGCGGATAAAAACGTGTGGTTTGTAAGATTAAATTTTGATTATGCTGAACTAGGTAAGCTGCAAATAACCGCAGAGTTGATGGACAAAGCATTAGATTGTCAGTTATTAGCGTCCACTCAAGCTGTGAGCGCGTTGGCTCATCCACACCTTGATAATTTACGCTCAAAACTAGCAAAACAGGGCTTACAAGTCGGCGATCTTAATTTGAAACGCGCAGATGACAACCATCAAGCATTTTACCAATCGCATGCCATTATAAATATTAAGGTTTAGCCATGACGGATTCATTTAAAAACAATTCAGCAATTGGACTGCTCTACGAAACGGGTAATTCACCCACCGTAAGCGCTAAAGGGTTTGGAGAATTGGCGGATGAAATTATTGCCCTAGCTAAAGATAAAGGTATTTTAATCCATCAGGATGAAGCACTTGCAAATACACTTTCGAAATTAGAGCTTGGCGAAGAGATCCCTAAAGAGCTTTACTTTGTTATTGCTGAACTGATTGCTTTTTCATATGTGGTAAGAGGGAAATTCCCGCCCGGATGGCAGGACTTTCAAGGAAAGCTCAATATAAAAGCATGAGCCAATATGATAAAAACAAAAAAGGCGCTAAGCGCCTTTTTGTTTGTGTAAAGAAAATAACAGTTCTGCTTCGGCGCGGGGTAATTCACACTCGCGAATAACCTCATCTAAATCAGCACCTAGCTCAACCATTTTTACTGCTCGAGAGTATATTTTAGCATCAGGGTCATCGTATTTTTGAGCTGCTTGTTGCTGTATCAGCTCTTGGTTTTGTTGTTCTACCTCAAGCACTCGTTTACCAATACTCATTAACCCAGTTCGTAACTCAGAGACTTCGCTACGTAAAATATTAATCTGCTCTGATGAGTCTTTAAATTGCTGTAATTGTGCGCCAAGCTCATTCGCATAACGCTTTTTAAACATCACAATTAACAGCAGCGAGAATAGCCCAAATGCCAAACCCGCAATTGCAATACCAAGTAATAACATAATTTTATGTAGAGAAGCTTATATATCGCTTAACTCATCCCATTCGTCATCACTAAGTAGCTTGTTTAAATCAACTAGAATAAGCAGCTCATTATCGCGGTTGCATACACCTTGAATAAATTTGGCACTTTCTTCAGTACCTACATTTGGCGCACTGTCAATTTCAGAGCTACGTAAGTACACAACCTCAGAAACGCTATCGGCTAAAATACCAATCACCTGCTCTTCAGCTTCAATAATCAAAATACGTGAATTGTCGGTCGCTTCAATATCAGGTAATCCAAAGCGAGAGCGAGTATCAATAACGGTAACAACATTACCACGTAAGTTAATAATACCAATCACATAAGAAGGCGCACCTGGAACAGGAGCAATTTCGGTGTAACGCAGTATTTCTTGCACTTGCATTACATTCACGCCATAGGTTTCATCTTCTAACTTAAACGTAACCCACTGCAAAATTTCATCATTATTATCTGCATTTTTTTTAGCT
The DNA here is from genome assembly GCF_001401785.1 of Pseudoalteromonas sp. P1-16-1b. GTDB lineage: Bacteria > Pseudomonadota > Gammaproteobacteria > Enterobacterales > Alteromonadaceae > Pseudoalteromonas > Pseudoalteromonas undina. The sequence goes on from NZ_LKGQ01000019.1 coordinate 78,205, forward strand.
GACAGTAATTTATCTTCACTCATGCTCTTACCTCGTAATGGTCATTACTTGTGACGGCTATCTAAGCCTTTCTCTAATAGTGCATTTAAATTATTAACATCTATTAAAGCACACATTTTTTCTTTAATTACTCCAGCAAGCCATGGGCGCTTACTGTTATTTGTACGCCATTTTACATCTTCTTTACTCAATGTAATGTTATTTATTAGTTTTTCTGCTAATAAACCCCACTTGCTATCACCTAAAGTGATTAGATATTGATAATTTAAAGACGCTTCTAACTGTTCATCGTATTTTTCGGGCATAACCCAGCGCGCGGTATCAACAACATTGAGCTTTTCTTCTCGATTGATCATGACACCTTTAAACCACTTAGGTTTACCAAATAAATGATTCACTTCTCCAAGCTCATGTATACCGCCTAACGCTTTTAATGGCACGGCTAAAGTGAGTCCTGCTACTTCAAAAAATAATGCCTGAAATTCACCATCAAAGTATTCAGCTTCATTACCGAGTGCTACATCATATTCAGTTTCAAGCTGCTGCGCTTGGTGAGATTCTATTTCTACATTTGTTACCTGCTCATTGAGCTTTTCAACTTCAACAACCGGCTCGACTACAGGCTCAACCTGCAGTGATTGCTCTTTTTGCTCTTCATACGCTACCTGCTCAAGCAATTTAGCAACAGGCTCAAGGTCTTTCGCTGGTGCGTCATCAGATAATAACGCCCCTAAATACTGAGTGACTACTTTTTCATTAGCAAATAATTGCTTACTCATTTATTAACCTTGTTTTATTAAATATTCAAGCAATGCTTTATAAGCATAGACTCCACGCGCATTAGGGCAAAAATCAATAGGCACTTTTTGCGCTAAACTCGCATCTCTAAATTTAGTATCAACAGGAATAACACCTGGCCATACTTTTTCTTTATACGTATCTTGTAATGTTTTATAGGCCTCAAGTGACGCTTTGGTACGCTTATCATACATAGTTGGAATTATAGTATATTCATAGCTTTTCGCTTGCGAGGTTTGCATTAACTCCATAGTCCGCATCATTCTATCAAGCCCCTTGAGCGCTAAGAACTCAGTTTGTACTGGCACCAACACTCTTTCACAAGCTGCTAGGGCATTGACCATAAGCACCCCTAGAACGGGCGGACAATCTAGAATTGCGTAATCGTAATACTCGCTAATTTTAGCCAATGTTTTTTTTAAAATCAGGCCCATCCCCGTTTTATTACCCATGCTACGGTCAAGTGTAGCAATCGCCATGGTGGCAGGTAAAATATCAAGGTTTTCTATGGTTGAGGGACATAATGCTTGCAATATTTCTTCGCTTTTCATGCTCGATCCGCGAGTAAAAATATCGTAAACACTAACCTCTAAATCTTCAGAATCAATACCAAAGTAATAAGTTAATGATGCATGTGGATCTGTGTCAATCAGTAACACTCGCTTGCCTTGAAGCGCAAGGATCCCAGCAAGGCTAACCGCTGTAGTGGTTTTGCCTACCCCTCCTTTTTGATTGGCTACTGTCCAGATTTTCACATTACATCCTAATTACTGTTCATTACGCGTGGTAACACGAATGCCACCATGCTCTAAGCGAATTATTTTTATTGTATCGTCTTGGTCAGGTAGCTCAATTTCTGGCTGCCTTTGCTCTGATACTGAAATTGACGACTCCGTTTGTTCATCAGAGGGCTCTGGTGCTAAAGCATATTTAGAAAGTGCAATCACGACTTTACGGTTTTCAGCACGCCCAGCTTCGGTATCATTACCGGCAAAGGGCGAGTATTGACCATACCCTTCAATAGCCATGCGTGCAGATTCAATTCCCAAACGCTCTAGCTCAACTAATATAGAGGTTGCACGCGCCACTGATAACTCCCAATTGGAGCGAAATATTTCATTTCGTATGGTTTCGTTATCTGTATACCCGCGTACTCTTATATAGTTATCGACTGATGCGATGATTGCTTCAATCTTTTTTACAATCTCTTTGGCCCTATTATGTGCAACAGCGCTGCCACTGGCAAACAACAATCCAGAATTGAGTTCGATAACCAACCAGTCTTGACTAAGTTCTAAGCTAGCCTCACCACTGCGTATTTCATCAATAAGTGACGATTGTAATTTAGCCAATAAACTATCGAGAGGCTTGCCTAGGTGACGTTGGCTGATATTACTATTGTCACTTTGACCATCGAGCAATACCGGTCCTTGTTCTTGTTTTTGAATACTTTCGCCATATAAAACCTCAGCCTCTGGAGTCACTCTTTCAAGCAACAAAGCGTCGCCGTTAACCCCTTTACCTTGCTGAGAAAATTGTTTCGCTGACTTATCAAAAACATGCTCCAGGGAATCAGATAGTACTTGTATATTGTCTTCTTTGTTTATTGCAATGGCATACAATACAACAAAAAATGCGAACATAATGGTCATGTAATCTGCATAAGAAACTAGCCAACGCTCAGTGTGTTGGCTTTTAGTGTTTTGATGACGTAAGCGACGGCGCAACATAACCGCTAATGGGCCTGTAGAATAGGACGTTCGACGCGGTAAGCTTCAAGCTTTAATTCTATATTAATAGGGCTTTCACCTTGGCTAATGGCAATAACGCCTTCAGCTAGCATTTCATGGTAAAGCATTTTTTGCTCAACACGTTGCTTTAATTTGTTGGCCATGGGCAAAAATAGTAAATTAGCTAAACCTACACCATATATAGTAGCAATAAATGCCGTGGCAATGCCCGTTCCTAATTGCTCAGGATCATTAATAAACGACATAGCTTGAATCAAGCCAAGCACAGCACCTAGGATACCGATAGTCGGGCTGTAGCCTCCCATCGCTTCATATACACGGCTAGCTTCAAGCAATCGTTCTCGTTCAAGTAATAAATCTATTTCAAGGGTATCGCGAAGCTTTTGATCTGAGCAACCATCGACTAATAAACTCAGTCCTTTAGTGGCATAGGGATCAGAGTGAGTAAGCGCTTCGTTTTCTAGCGCTAAGTAGCCTTCTTGGCGAGCTTTGTGCGACCAGCGCTTGACTTGCTCAATGGCATCTTCAATATTGTGGTCATCAGTAACAAAAACCCAATGAGTAATACTGAGCATTTTCTTAAAAGTATTGGCTGATGTTTGCAGCATCACCGCCCCCAATGTGCCACCTAATACAATAATTAGTGCTGGCCCATTAAACAGCGCAGATACCACACCTCCCTCTAAAGAATAACCGATTGCAATAGCACCTAATGCAACCAATAACCCTAAAATAGAAAGCTTATCCAAAGCCAACCTCTCTTTTTAAGCGCACCGCCACATCATGAAGGCCTATGCTTTCATTTGCTAACCCAGCACTAGCTACTGCTTGCGGCATACCATATACAACACAACTTTTCTCATCTTGAGCCCAAATTGTAGCGCCAGTTTGTTTAAGCATGCGAGCACCGTCACGACCATCTGCGCCCATACCAGTCAAAATAATGGCAAGTACATCGCCTTGATACGCTTTTGCTACACTAGCAAAGGTAATATCCACACTAGGCTTATAGCTAACTCGTTCATTTTTATCTTCAAACACGCGTAATGTTCTGTTTGAACCTCGCCCTTCTACCATCATTTGCTGACCGCCTGGGGCTAAATAAGCACAGCCTGGTTGCAGTCTATCGCCTTGCTGTGCTTCTTTTACTTTAATTTTACACAAGCTATCTAATCGGGTTGCAAACGCAGGTGTAAATGCTGCTGGCATGTGTTGTATGAGTAGTATTGGGTGTGGGAAATTAGCAGGTAACTGAGTCAATATAGTTTGTAGTGCAACCGGGCCACCTGTTGATGTGCCAATAGCAATTAATTGATATTGCTTACCACTAGCACGTGTTGATGCGCCACTAGAAGGCGTTGGGCTTGCGCTTTTAAAGCTACGATCAGGTTGCACTATAGGCTTATTAGCAAAGCGCTCAGAAGTGCTTGGCGCTGGTTTAATACTTGGAGCAGCAGGCGCTCTGGTAATTCTACCAATTCGCTGGCGGCCTATTTCTTTAACTTTATTTTGTAATAGCTTTATTGCGTCGTCGTTATTACGAGCAATATCTTCAAACTTTTTCGGTAAAAAGTCCATCGCGCCGGCATCAAGTGCATCTAAGGTGGCAGATGCGCCTGCGCGTGTTAACGAGGAGAACATTAAAATAGGAGTTGGGTTACTCGCCATGATCTCTTTGACCGCGCTAATACCATCAAGCACCGGCATTTCAACATCCATGGTGATCACGTCAGGTCGTAATTGAGCTGTTTTATCGACAGCTTCTCGACCATTTACAGCGAAACCTATAACTTCAATGCCGCTGTCTTGTTCAAGAATTTCACTCACTCTGCGGCGAAAAAAGCTTGAATCATCAACTACTAAAACTTTAACAGCCATTTCGCTCTCTTATTCAATGAATGGGTAGGCATAAAATATATGCCTACTTTTAATTATCCAGCGTAATGCTTTAACATACTTGGCACATCTAATATCAGTGCAATGCCACCATCAGAGGTGATTGTTGCACCTGCCATACCAGGCGTACCTTGAAGTAATGCGTCTAAAGGCTTAATTACCACTTCCTCTTGACCAATAAGCGAGTCAACAACGAAACCCACTTTTTGAGTTCCTATTTGTACAATAACCACATGACCTTGTGCTTTTCGCTGACCTCTATCGGCCCCTTTGATGAGCCAATGTTCAAGGTAGAATAACGGAATCGATTTTTTACGAACAATTATAGTAAGCTGACCATCAACCACATTGGTTTTTGTTAAATCTAAATGGAATATTTCACTTACACCCGCCAGCGGCAACGCAAAGGTTTGTTCGCCTACCACTACCATTAAGGTAGGCAGTATTGCCAGTGTCAACGGTACTTTAATCTCTAAAGTAGTACCTACGCCCATCTCTGATTTAATATTTACTGAGCCATTGAGTTGAGTGATTTTTGTTTTAACCACATCCATACCAACGCCACGGCCAGAAATATCTGAGATCTCTTCTTTAGTTGAAAAACCAGGTGCAAAAATAAGGTTATACGCTTCAGTATCAGAAAGGCGACTCGCTTGATCGTGATCAAGCACCCCTTTACTAATCGCAATCTTTTTAAGCTTTTCAGCATCCATACCGGCACCATCATCTTGGATGGTAAGCAGGATAT